>JAFWEL010000092.1 GCA_017512905.1 Clostridia bacterium | reverse complement strand
AGGACTAGCTTCGCGTCGCAAAAAAGGCCCCGCCCGCGGCGTACACGCCGCCGCGTACGATTAAAGATCGGGGCGCTACCGCCCCCGATACCCCCGGTAAGTTAGCCAAAGGGGAGTTCGTCATCAGCCCGACAAATCAGAGTTTACTCCACCGTCCGCTCGCGCCGCAGGGCAGCACGCCGCCGGCGGTGACGGGGAGGACGATCTCGTCGGCGCTGACGCTGCCGCCGCGCTTCCGGGCCACGGCCATGGTCAGCATGTTGTTCAGCACCGCGGGCTGCAGACCGGTGGTGTAGCTGTTGATCAGCATGAACAGCGCGTCCCCGGCCAGCACCTTTTCACAGGCGGCCACCAGGCCGTACAGCTCGTTTTCCAGCTTCCACACCTCGCCGCCCGGCCCGCGGCCGTAGCTGGGCGGGTCCATCAGTATGCCCTGGTAGGCGTTGCCCCGGCGGGCCTCCCGCTGGACGAATTTCAGCGCGTCGTCGATGATCCAGCGCACGCTGGTTTCGTCGATGCCGCAGAGCTTGCGGTTTTCCCCGGCCCACTGCACCATGCCCTTGGCGGCGTCCACATGGGTCACGTGGGCTCCGGCCATGGCGCAGGCGCAGGTGGCCCCGCCGGTGTAGCTGAACAGGTTCAGCACCTTGATGGGACGGTCGGCCTTTCGGATCAGGTCCGCCATCCATTCCCAGTTCACCGCCTGCTCGGGGAACAGGCCGGTGTGCTTGAAGCCGGTGGGACGCACATAGAACTTCAATTCACCGCAGTTCACCGTCCAGCGCTCCGGAAGCCTTCTGAAGAACTCCCACTCGCCGCCGCCCTTCTGGGAGCGATGGTACCAGGCGTCGGCATTGTCCCATAGCCGGGGCTCCTGCTTCGGCCAAATGGCCTGGGGATCGGGGCGGCGCAGCACGATGCCGTTCCAGCGCTCCAGCTTCTCGCCGTCGCCGGTATCGATGACCTCGTAATCCTTCCAGCCGGATGCAATGAACATTTCGAACACCTCACTGGCTTCCATTATATGGGGTTTTGTGGGACCCTTCAATCAAATTTGTATAAAAAATGATTCCCAGAGGTAGATTGTTAAGGGAAAATGTGTTATAATGGTTTATCTGATAATCACTAACGGAGGCGCGTCCATGAAGATCGGCATTCTCGGAGGGACACTCGACCCGGTACACAACGGCCATATCGAAATCGCTACGGCGGCGATGGCGGCGCTGGGGCTGGATCGGGTGGCGTTGATGCCCTCGGGGGATCCGCCCCACAAGCACCGGGCCACCGACAAGTGGGACCGTCTGCGCATGGCTGAGATCGCCGCGGAGCTCTGCCCGGGCCTGTACGCCAGCGACCGGGAGATCCGCCGGGAGGGCACGACCTACACGGTGGACACGCTGTCGGCCCTGACGGTGGAGCGCCCCGAGGTGGAATGGACCTATATCCTCGGCGCGGACGCCCTGAACAAGCTGGATACCTGGAAGGAGTTCCCGCGGATCGCCCGGCTGTGCTCCTTCGCGGCGGTCAGTCGCCCGGGCTGTGACGAGGACCTGGCGCGCCTGCGGGCAAGGGCCATCAGCAGCTGTTACCATACCCGGGTGGACCTGCTGCCCGTCAGCGGCCCGCCGCTGTCGTCCACGGCGGTGCGCAAGCGGGTGGCCGAGGGGCTGCCCATCGACGAGGCTGTGCCCGCGCGGGTGGCGGAATACATCCGCGACAAGGGCCTCTACCTCTGCAAATACAACGAGAACCAGATTCTGGACCGCCTGAAGGGGATGCTGACCTACCATCGCTTCATCCACACCCTGGGGGTGGCCAATACCGCCCAGCGGCTCGCGCCGAACTGCGGCGTCGATCCGCAGCGGGCAAGGCTGGCGGGGCTGCTGCACGACTGCGCGAAGTCTGTGCCACTGGAGGAGATGCGCGATATGGTGTCAAAGAACCTGCCCGACCTGGACGCGGAGGAGCTGGAGACCCGGGCGATCCTCCACGCGCCGGCGGGCATGGTGATGGCCCGGGATGTCTTCGGGGTGCGGGACCCCTCGATCCTCAGCGCCATCCGCAGGCACACCGTGGGGGACGGGCACATGTCCCCGATGGACGCGCTGATCTACGTCTCCGATTTCATCGAGCCCGGGCGCGAGCCCTTCCCGGGGCTGGAAAAGGCCCGGAAGCTGGCGGAAAAGGACATCTACAGGGCCATGTGCTGCTGTGCCCAGCTGACGGCGAAGCACCTGAAATCCCAGGGCAGGCACATGCATCCCCGCACCCAGGCATTGCTGGAAAACTATGGCGCGTGACGACCAATCTACAAATCTACAATACAGGAGGTTTGCAACATGATCGAATCCAAGGCATTGGCTGAAAAGATCGCCGGTATTCTGGACAACAAGGGCGCGACCGACATACAGATCCTTGAGGTCGGCCACATGACCTCCATCACCGACTACTTCGTGGTCGCCAGCGGCAGGAATGTGCAGTCGGTGCACACGCTGGCCGAGGACGTGGAGGAGCACCTGGCCGAGGAGGGCATCGATCCCCGCCGCAAGGAGGGCAAGAACGGGGCCCGCTGGATCGTGCTGGACTATGCCCACGTGATCGTGCACATCTTCCATCCCGAGGAGCGGCAGTATTACAACATCGAGCGCCTCTGGCAGGATGGCACCAACGAGGAGCACTACGAGAGCAGGGTCGATCAGTGACAGTCAACGCAAGTTTAACTTGCGGTGCATGTTAAAAAATGATATACTGCGTTTGATGCCATGAGGGAGACAAGTAGGCTGCTTCCAACGCACCAGAGAGCCGCCGGCGGGTGAAAGGCGGTTGCGCGAATCGGCTGAATACACTCCGGAGCACCGCACCGAAGGGCGATAAAACCTGCGTAGGCTGCGGCGGGCGCGCCCGATACAGCGCGGGAACGGCGTTGGGCCGTTCCATGAGGGGGCGACGGCCGCGAGGCCGCGCCAAATAGAGGTGGTACCACGGTTACAACCGTCCTCTGCTGATGGCAGGGGACGGATTTTTTTAGAGCTGGAGGCTGATTCACATGCCAATTACCGAGATCCTTGAAAAAAACGCCCGGAAGTACGGTCCTGAGATCGCGCTGGTGGAGATCAATCCCGAGGTCCGCGAGGATCGCCGCGTCACCTGGAAGGAGTACGAACTGATCGAGCGCGGCGCGTCGGAGGAGTTCCGCCGGGAGATCACCTGGGGCGTATTCGACGAGAAGGCCAACCGCTGCGCCAACCTGCTGCTCAGCCGGGGCATCAAAAAGGGCGACAAGGTGGCCATACTGCTGATGAACTGCCTGGAGTGGCTGCCGCTTTACTTCGGCATCCTCAAGACCGGCGCACTGGTGGTGCCCATGAACTACCGCTATTCCGCCGATGAGATCCAGTACTGCGCGGACCTGGCGGATGTGGACGCCATGTTCTTCGGGCCGGAGTTCATCGGCCGCGTGGAGGAGAGCATCGACGCCATGCCCCGGGTGAAGCTGTTGTTCTACGTGGGCGACAACTGTCCCACCTTCGCCGAAAATTACCTGCATCTGGCGGCGAACCAGTCCAGCGCCTCGCCCAACATCGACCTGGAGGACGAGGATGACGCGGCCATCTACTTCTCCTCGGGCACCACGGGCTTCCCCAAGGCCATCCTGCACAACCACGAGAGCCTGATGCACGCCTGCAAGGTGGAGCAGAAGCACCACGGCCAGACCCACAAGGACGTTTTCCTTTGCATCCCGCCGCTGTATCACACCGGCGCGAAGATGCACTGGTTCGGTTCGTTCCTGGTGGGCGGGCGCGCCGTGCTGCTCAAGGGCGTCAAGCCCCTGACCATCATCAAGACTGCCGCCGAGGAGCACTGCTCCATCGTCTGGCTGCTGGTGCCCTGGGCCCAGGACATCCTGGACGCCATCGACCGGGGCGAGATCAACCTGGACGACTACGACCTGTCCGCCTGGCGGCTGATGCACATCGGCGCCCAGCCCGTGCCCCGCAGCCTGATCAAGCGCTGGAAGGAGAAGTTCCCGAACCACCAGTACGACACCAACTACGGCCTGTCCGAATCCATCGGCCCCGGTTGTGTGCACCTGGGCGTGGACAACATCGACAAGGTGGGCGCCATCGGCATTCCCGGCTACGGCTGGCAGGCCCGCATCATCGACGAGCGGGGCAATGACGTGCCCCAGGGCGAGGTGGGCGAGCTGGCGGTCAAGGGCCCCGGCGTGATGACCTGCTACTACAAGGACCCCAAGGCCACTGCCGAGGTGCTCCACGACGACTGGCTCTGGACCGGCGACATGGCCATGCGGGATGAGGAGGGCTTCATCTACCTGGTGGACCGCAAGAAGGACGTCATCATCACCGGCGGCGAGAACCTGTACCCGGTGCAGATCGAGGACTTCCTCCGCGCCCACAACGACATCAAGGACGTGGCCGTCATCGGCCTGCCGCATCCCCGCCTGGGCGAGATCGCCGCGGCCATCATCGAACTGAAGCCCGGCGCGACCACCACCGAGGCGGACATTGAGAAGTTCTGCCAGACGCTGCCCCGCTACAAGCGCCCCCGGAAGATCATCTTCGCCGACGTGCCCCGCAACCCCACCGGCAAGATCGAAAAGCCCAGGCTGCGCGAAATCTACGGCGCGAAGCAGCTGGTGGCTGAACAGGTGGGGCGTTAATGTAAAATTTACAAAACCGTTTCTCAAAAGACAAACATAGCGTTTATCGCTGGGGTAAGATGCTACCACAACGATATACTTTGAAAGGTATGATGGAAATGAGCCAGAAAGACCACAGGATCTACAATCCCGCGATGGAATGCATCAGCCGCGACGAGCTGACGGCCCTCCAGGGCCAGCGGCTCGCGGCCACCGTGAAGCGGGAATATGAAAACGTGCCCATGTACCGTGCGCGGATGGATGCCGCCGGGGTCAAGCCCGAGGACATTCGCAGCCTGGAGGACCTGAAATACCTGCCCTTCATGGAAAAGACCGACCTGAGGGATTATTACCCCTTCGGCCTGCTGGCTTCGCCGAAGAGCGAGATCGTGCGCATACAGGGCTCCTCCGGCACCACTGGCAAGCCCATCGTCTCCGGCTACACCCGCAATGACATCGACGTCTGGAGCGAGATGATGGCCCGCACGCTCACCGCCGCCGGCGCGACGAAGGACGACATCGTGCAGGTTACCTACGGCCTGGGCCTGTTCACCGGCGGCTTCGGCGCGTATCAGGGCGCGGACCGCCTTGGGGCCATGGTCATTCCCATGTCCAGCGGCAACACACAGCGCCAGATTCTGATGATGAAGGACCTGGGCACGACGATGCTGTGCTGTACACCCTCCTACGCCACCTTCCTGGGCGAGACGATCCGGGAGATGGGCATCGACCCGGCGAAGGATCTGAAGCTCAAGGCGGGCTGCTTTGGCGCGGAGCCCTGGACCGAGGAGATGCGCCAGCGCATTGAGGAACTGCTGTGCATCGACGCCTGCGACATCTATGGCCTGACCGAGATTTCCGGCCCCGGCGTGGCCTTCGAGTGCCTGGAGAAGAACGGCATGCACATCAACGAGGACCAGGTCATCGCCGAGATCATCAATCCCACCACCGGGGAGCAGCTGCCCTACGGCATGCACGGCGAGCTGGTGTTCACCACCATCACCAAGACCGGCCAGCCGATGATCCGTTACCGCACCCACGACATCTGCACACTGACCGCCGACAAGTGCGCCTGCGGCCGCACACTGGCCCGCATGGGCCGCATCGTGGGCCGGACCGACGACATGCTGGTCATCCGCGGCGTGAACGTGTTCCCCAGCCAGATCGAATCGGTACTGGTGGGCGCGGACGGCGTGGCTCCCCATTACATGCTGATCGTGGATCGGGTGAACTCCTCCGACACCCTGGAGGTCCAGGTGGAGATGACCGAGGATATGTTCGGCGACACGGTCTCCCACATCGAGAACGTGCGTAAATATATCACCAGCCAGATCAAATCTGTGGTGGGCATCGCCTCCAAGGTGAATCTGGTGGCCCCCAAGTCCATCCCGCGCAGCGAGGGCAAGGCCAAGCGCGTGATCGACAAGCGCAACCTGCATTAAGGAGGATGGAGCCATGTTTATCAAGCAGATTTCCGTATTCCTCGAGAACCACAACGGCGCGCTGCGGGAGATGACCGAGCTACTGGGCAAGGGCGGCATCGACCTGCTGGCCCTTTCCGTGGCGGACACCCAGAACTTCGGCATCATCCGCATCATCGTCAACAGCGAGCAGACCGACGCCGCGCTGCTGTCCCTGCGGGACAACGGCTACATCGCGAAGATGAACCACGTCATCTGCGCCGAGGTGCCGGACCGCCCGCTGGGCCTGTGTGAGCTGCTGGGCCTGATCGAGAAGGCCGGCCTGTCCGTGGAGTACATGTATTCGTTCCTCCGCGCCTCCAAGGGCGGCGAGGCCCACATGATCCTGCGCCTCAGCGACGGCAGGAAGGCCGCCGAGCTGTTCCAGATGAAGAACGTCAAGACCCTCTCCCAGGAGGATGTGGACGCGCTGTAAATTCTGATTTATCGAGCTGAGCTCGATAAATCAGAATTTTCCTGCCTCCCAAACCTTCACCCCCACGCCGCCCTGAAGGGCGGCCTCTACCAACCGTCGGTCGTCTGTTATGGACGACAGGCGGTTGTCTTTGTATATGGCGAACAGCGTCAGGGCGTCGGGGCGGGCGACCCGCAGGGCGGTGTGGGCGTCGCAGTCGGCATTGACGGCCCACAGGCGCACGGGGGTGGGCCTGTCCACGGGACGCAGCGCGCCGAGTACGGCCCTCATGTGGGTCTGTGAAAGGGACTGGCGCTCGTCCCCGGCGCTGGCCCAGATGAATACCGCCGCGAACAGGAAGGACAGGTTGATCCTGTGCCACTTTACCGCGAGGGCGGCGCAGGCGCAGACCAGCGCGGCGGCGACGAACTGGCCCATTCGGATTCCGAAAGAGAGCGCCTTTTCCGGCTTGAATTTCAGCGACAGCAGGGCGTAGGCGATCCTGCCGCCGTCCAGCGGCAGCGCGGGCAGCAGGTTGAAGGCCAGCAGCACGAGGTTGGTCTGCATGAAGATCAGCGCGAAAGCGGGGGAGAGCAGGCTCCAGTGTGCGAGGGCTGCCGACACAACCAGCGCCAGGGCGTTGGCCAGGGGCCCGGCCGCGGCGACGGCCACCAGGCGGGTGGGGGACAGGCCGTAGGGGTTGTCCATGGTCATGGCTCCGCCGAAGGGCGTCAGCCGAAGGCAGGGGATGCTCACGCCCAGCGCCTGGGCGGCGGCCAGGTGGGCTCCCTCGTGGAGGAAGAGGGCCAGCAGCAGCGCCGCGGCCTCCGTGCTGGCTCCCAGCATGACCGCGGCCACCGGGTATAGCAGCGCCAGCGGATGGACGATGATCCGCGTTTGCCCTATGGACAGCGGCATTTACAGCCCGAGCCCTTCCGTGGGGTCCACCGAATCGCCGTTCTGCCGCAATTCAAAGTAGAGCCCGTCCTCACAGGCGCCCAGCTGCTGGCCCCGGGCAATGCGGTCGCCGGACTGTACCGTGACCTCGCTGAGGTTGGCGTAGAGCGTCTCCCGACCCTCCCCGTGATCCACCAACAGGCCCTGATTCCCGCCGGAGAGGTCGCTGACCGCGGTGACGGTGCCGGCCTCGGCGGCGCAAACCGGCCGTTTGCCCGTTTCGAACGCCAGCCAGGGCTGCATCGCGCTCCAGGAATGGGTCACCGCGCCGTCGCAGGGGCGGGCCAGTTCGGCGCCGCCGGACACGTTCAAAAAGACCAGCGCCGATTCCGGCATGATCTGGCGCACGAAGGTCAGCTCCCCGATGGAATCGTCCAGGTTGATGCGCATGGTCAGCGCGCGCTCGATGCTTTCGGAGGCCTTCTCCGCCCATGGCGCGCGCAGGTTGCCCAGGGCCAGTATGCCCAGCAGCAGCGCGCAGGCGATGGCGCTGTTGCGAAGGAGCTTGTCGCTCCGGGTCAGGGCTGGCTTTGGTTTGCGCTGTCGCCTTTTTTTTCGGCGCGGCGTCGGCGGCTCGGCCTCCGCCGCGTCGGGCCTGAAACGGGTGTGAATGTGCAGCGTGCTGTTCTCAGACATAAAAATCCCTCCCGTCGGTCAAGAGTATGCGGGAGGGCGATTGTTAATGATGAAGTTTACTCTCGCTTCAGTGCCACGACCTTCGCGTTGGACGTGTGCTGGCGCTGCTCGTGCTGGCGGGAGCGCATCACCACGTTCAGCACCAGGCCGATGCCCATCATGTTGGTCAGCATGTTGGAACCGCCGTAGCTGACGAAGGGCAGGGGAATGCCCGTGACCGGCAGCAGGCCGATCACCATGCCGATGTTTTCTACGATATGGAACAGCAGCATGGCCATCACGCCCACGATCAGGTAGGAGCCGTAGGGGTCCTTGGTGCGCACGGACAGCACGATCAACCGCCCGATCAGCAGCGCGTAGCCCAGAACCAGCGCGATGCCGCCCACCAGCCCGAAGGATTCACACACGATGGCGAATATGAAGTCGGTGTGGTCGTCGGAAATGTAGCCCAGGGAGGCAAAGCTGCCCGGGGAGACGATGCCCTTGCCGAACAGGCCGCCGGAGCCAATGGCGATCTGCCCGTTGATGATCTGGCGGGCCTTGTCCGGATAGGCGTCGGGGTTCAGCCACATCAGTATGCGGTCGAAACGGAAGTTTTCCGAGGCCGAGTTGTTGATGAAGTACCACAGGGGGATCATCATCACCACCATGGTGATGATGACACCCCAGATCAGCTTGGCGTTGGTGCCGGAGACGAAAACCATCACGCTGAACACCGCCACGTACACCAGCGCGGTGCCGACGTCGGGCTGGGCGACCACCAGGATCATCGGTATGCCCACGTAGATGGCCAGGGGCATGATGTCGTGGATGGTCATGATGGGCTTTGTGCGCACCGAGAAGGCCTTGCCCAGGGAGATGATGATGGCGATTTTACACACCTCGGAGGGTTGGAAGCCGCGGTCGCTGCCCCAGTTGAAGAAGGCGGTCATGCCGCCACGGCCGGCCTGGGCGATCAGCAGCGTTAGTGTCAGCAGCGCGATCTGGGCAGCGTAGATGGCGTTGGCGTAGCGTTCGTAGAGCTGGTAGGGGAAGAATATGATCACCGACATGGCCACCAGCCCCGCGGCGATCCAGAACAGCTGCAATCGGGGATAGGTGATGGACTGGGTCTGAAGCATCTCGACCACGTTTGCCGGGGCTTCGGTGACCTGGCTGGAGGTGGCGCTGAAGATGCACACCACGCCGAACAGTGAAATCGTCAGCACGATGATCAACAGGGGCCAGTCGAAATATTTCATCAGGCTCCTGTCGAAGCGGTTGTCCCGTATGTATTTGATGAGTGCTTTGATTCTGGAGAGCATAGTGTTGTCCTTGCAGGTTGTATGAACCCCTTCACTGCGCTCAGTATGTCAGGCAGGCGCTGTCATTCTGAACACAGTGAAGAATCTGCTGTTATATCAGTCCGCCAGCGTGAATTCCCGGTCCATGGCCGAGCTTTCGCTGTAGCCCAGGCTGTCCAGGTAATAGTTGATCACGGGGCGGATGGCCCAGGCGGAGTAGGCGCCGGCATAGCCGTTCTGGATGTAGCATACCACCACAACCCTGGGGTCCTCGGCGGGGGCGTAGGCCACCATCCAGCTGTTGTTTTCCACGTCCAGCTCGGTGCGCTGGGAGGTGCCGGTTTTGGCGGCGATCTTGTACTTGTTGTCCTTGAAGAACTTGGCCGCGGTGCCGCCGGCGACCTCGTCGGTAACGTCCTCCATGCCCGCCCGGATGGCCTGGTAGTAGGCCTCCTGGGTGTTGATCTGGTTGGCCACCACCGGCTGCTTCTCCAGCAGTACCGCGCCGTCAGGGGCGATGATCTTGTCCACGATCTGGGCATCATACACCGTCCCACCGTTGACGATGGCGCTGACATAGCGGGCGACCGCTACCGGGGTCACCTGGGTGATGGACTGGCCGATGGCGCACATGATGGTCTCGTTGGGCGTCCAGTAGATGTCGGCCAGGTAGGTAACGAAGGTGTTGACCATGTAGTGGCTGGAAATGTACTGGCGGGGCAGGCCCAGGTCGTACTGCAAAATCTCGCGGATCGGCAGGTACCACTTCTCCTTGCTGTCATAGGTGACGGCGATCTTCATCAGGTCGTTCAGCGCCTTCTCAAACACCTCGTTGGAGACGTTCATCCTGCGCTCGGCAAAGACCCGCTCCAGCTCCGTCTTCATGGCGGTGTAGGTCAGCAGGGGCTTGGCGGTGTTCTGCCAGGTGGGGGAATTCTCCGGGTCGTACAGCATGTTCTGGTTGCCCACGAAGCTGGTGGCTTCGCCGGGCAGCTCGATGTTGGTCTTGCTGGTCAGGCCCAGGGCCGCGGCCCACTGGTACAGCCGCTCGATGCCCAGCCGGTAGCCCACCGTGTAGAAGTACATGTTGCAGCTGTTCTTCAGGGCCTTCTCCAGGTTCTGGTTCTGGTGGTCCTCCGGGGTGGAGGTCCAGCACTTGGCGGGTCGGTCGGCGTTGGTCTCGGTAAAGCCCTCGGCCCGGTCGTTGATGATCTCGTCGGTGGTGATCACGCCCTCGGAGAGTCCGCCCAGGGCGGTGCACAGCTTAAAGATCGAGCCGGGGGCGTCCTTGGTGCCGATGGCCCGGTTCAGCAGCGGGTTTTCCCCCTCCAGCACCTGGTTCCACAGGGTGGGGTCCACCTTGCCGTCGTTGAACATGCTCAGGTTGTACTGGGGAATGCTGACCATGCCCAGCACCCTTCCGGTGTAGGGGTCCATGGCCACCATGGCGCCGGTCTGGGCCAGCTGGATCTCCCGACCCTCCTCCGCATACTGCTTCAGCACATCCTCGTTTTCCCGCAGCCAGTGGCCCCAGCGCAGGGATTCGTTCTGCTCCACGCGGATGTCGTCGATGGCGGCCTTCAGCTTCTGGGCCATGTAGTTCTGCAGATCCACGTCGATGGTCAGCACCACCGAATTGCCGTTCTGGGGTGCGGTGTAGGACAGCTCGCGCACAGCCTTGCCGCGGGTGTCCACCTCCACGGTGCGGATGCCCTGTCGGTATTCGATATAGGGGGAAAGCTGGTCCTCCAAATAGCGCTCGATGCCGTCGGAGCCGATGTAGGCGTCGTTGGGGTAACCCTGGTTCTGGTAGGTCTCCAGTTGGGTGGAGGAGATCTTGCTGGTGTAGCCCACGATGTGGCAGGCGGTCTCTCCCTGAGGATAGACGCGGGAGGAGCTTTCCTCCACGTCGATGCCCAGCAGGTCCAGCGAGCGCACCTCCACCTCGGAGACGGTCTCGTAGCCCACGTCGTAGGCGATGGTGACGGGGGTGGGCTTGAAGGCGTTCATGCGGGATTCCTGCCACAGGGCCAGCACCTTGACGATCATTTCCTCGTCAGCGTCGTTGCCCAGGGCCTCCAGCACGCAGTACTTTTCCACCAGCGTCTTGTACAGGTCCTCCTCTTCGATCCGGTTGACATAGAAATTGCTGCGCCACTGGCTTTCCCGGGTGGCCTCCACGGCGGCGCTGTCCGAGCCGCTGTCGAAGTGCCAGACGCCGTTCTCGTCCTTTTTCAGCCAGAAGTCGTTGACGGTGGTCTTGCCGTTGGATTCGATCAGCCGGATGACCTCCGCCAGGGTCTTCGTATAGGCCAGGCGGTCGGCCTCGCTGTTGCGCAGGGGGTCGCGGTAGAAGGTCACGTTGTAGCTGCGCCGGTCGTAGGCCAGGGGCACCATGTTGGTGTCATAGATGGTGCCGCGCATGCCATACAGCGTGATGGTCTTGGCGGAACGGCTCTCGGCGCGCTCGGCATAGGCTTCGCCCCGCTGGCGGATCATGTAGTTAATGCGCACGATGAACGCCGCGAACACCAGCACCAGTATGCCGGAGAGCAGCAGCATGCGCTTGAAATAGGGCTTCAATAGGATTTCACCTCCCGGTGCCGGGTGGGGACCCGGCGCTTGTCGCCGACCAGCAAGGCATAGGCCACGGGCCGCAGCAGCAGCGTCAGCGTCGCGCAGATCAGTGAGCGTATGCCGATGTTGATAAAGTAGATGGGCCTGAGCTCGGCGGTGTTGAAGTACTGTATGATGAACAGCGCCACCTCGCCCAGGGCGTAGAGCACAAACACCCACACCACCCGCTGGATGCGCTTGCGGCCGGCGTGGCGGCGGGCGGTGCGCAGGCGCTCGCTCGGGTTGTACAGGATCAGGCCGATCATAAAGCCCACGGCCATGAAGAAGAAGGTCATCATGCCCAGGGTGCCCGTGGTGATGTCGATCAGCAGGCCGCCGATGGTGCCGTACAGCAGGCCGCTCATGCGGCCCATCAGCATGCCGATCAGGAACACCGCCACCACGGTCAGCGGCACCGTATAAACGCCGCCGTAGACCACGGGGATGACCGTCGTGTCCAGAGTGACACAGGCCAGTATCATCAGAAGCGGCGCAAGTCTGCGAAGCAAATGGTTTTACCTCCGGGTATTATTTCGATGACTCCGGCTTCAGCCTGGGGCATGAAGATCCTTCGCATCCCTCAGGATGACACCTTCGCATCCCTCAGGATGACACCTTCGCATCGAAAGCCTGTCATTCTGAGCGGAGTTGTCCAGTTTCAGGACATCGGTAATAGAAAGCTTCAGGACAAAGGTAAGGGTTTGTGTCAGCACATAGGTAAGACTTTCTGGTAGAATCGGCACAAGGGGGTGCCGAAGATGCCGTGGAAGGAGACCGATGCGATGAAGGAAAAGAGATCGTTCATCGACGCCATGCTGAAACAATCCAAACCGTTCCGTGAGCTGTGCCGGGAGTATGGCATCAGCGAGAAGACCGGGTACAAGTGGCGGAAGCGGTTCCTGGAGCAAGGCT
>JAFWEL010000091.1 GCA_017512905.1 Clostridia bacterium | reverse complement strand
GCTGCCTCCCGTAGGAGTTTGGACCGTCTCTCAGTTCCAATGTGGCCGATCACCCTCTCAGGTCGGCTACCGATCGTTGACTTGGTGGGCCGTTACCTCACCAACTATCTAATCGGACGCGAGCCCACCCCAAACCGGATTGCTCCTTTTACCCCTGGGCCATGTGACCCCGTGGTCTTATGCGGTATTAGCACCTGTTTCCAAGTGTTATCCCCCTGTCTGGGACAGGTTGCTCACGCGTTACTCACCCGTCCGCCACTGGAATTAATCAGTATCCTGCCGAAGCTCTCAACCAAATAATCCCCGTTCGACTTGCATGTGTTAAGCACGCCGCCAGCGTTCGTCCTGAGCCAGGATCAAACTCTGATGTTTAATCCTTTTCCATTCCGCCGACCCTACTCCCTTCGGCTCGCCAAAGCCTCCGCTTTCCTGCCCGCTTCATGGCGTTTTACTCATAGAATTCTGACTGTTCTCGCTCGGCCTCACCGCTCCCCGCTTCACCGGATCGTCGCAGCCTGGCCTCGCGCTCTCGTTTCCTCTGTATCGTTTTCAAGGTTCGCTCGCTGCCCGCGCTATCAGGGTTTTTTGACCCTGTCTCGTTGACAGCTAGGTTATTATAGCAAATGGTGTCACGTTTTGTCAATACTTTTTTGACGAAAATCAAAGAGATAACCTAAAACCGTTTTTACCCTCAAAACGCTGAAAAAAGGCGAATCTTAGCTGTCTGGAAAGGCTCAAACCGCCCGAAAACCCGAACATTATCTGCTCTCATTTGTTGTAACGTCAGGCTTCACCTTAACACTGTTGTAATAATCTTAAAATGGGCGCAAATCCGCTGATTTTGCCGCCTCCCCACAGGCCGTTCCTTCCCGTAAAAAAGCGCGTAAAAAGCCGTTCATAAATTTGCTGAAATGGATTGACAAACCCTCCCCTCTGTTTTAAAATCGAATAGAGGTCCATCGGGCCAATACACATATAGGAGGGTGAAGCGAATGGACGCTGGCGGTAGTAGCTATGGCACAAGCGCAGATCATATACGGCAGCCTTCGCAGCCGGTGTCCGCTTCCCTTTATAGATAAGAAGCAGCGCCGCGCGGCGCTGTCATGATCCATTTTGCTGTGTCCTGCTCCTGTCAGAGGAGCGGCGTTTTCCCATGCATGCGCCGTTCCATCATCAAGCAATGATTGGAGGAGTGACCTTGAAAGAGAGAACCGAGATTCTGGAAGAGACCTTTCGCAAGCTGGCGGAAGAGAAAAAATACGCCTCTCTGCGGGATTTGATGCAGACGCTCTATCCCGCCGACATCGCCGCGATTCTCAGCGACATGCCCGAAAAGCTAATGCCGGCCATATTCCGGCTGCTGCCGAAGGACCTGGCCGCCGAGACCTTCGTCGAGATGGAGAGCGACGTGAAGGAGACGCTGATCCGCAGCTTCTCCGATACCGAGCTGAAGGCCGTCATCGACGAGATGTACATGGACGACGCCGTCGACCTGATCGAGGAGATGCCCGCCAACATGGTGCGGCGCATACTGACCCAGGCCGACCCCGACACCCGCAAGCAGATCAACGAGATCCTGAAGTACAAGGACGATTCCGCCGGGTCGGTGATGACCACCGAGTTCGTGGCGCTGACGCCCCGGATGACCGCCGAGGAGGCCATCAACCACATTCGCGTCAACGGCGTGGACAAGGAGACCATCAACACCTGCTACGTGCTGGACGAGAAGTATCACCTGCTGGGCACGGTGACCATACGGACGCTGATCCTGGCCGACCCCCAGGAGACCTGTGAGAGCCTGATGACCGCCAACGCCATCAGCGTGGGCACCCAGGACGACCAGGAGACCGCCGTACAGATGATGTCGAAGTACGACTTCACGTCGCTGCCCGTGGTGGACAACGAAAACCGCATGGTCGGCATCATCACCGTCGACGACGCCCTGGACATCATGGAAGAGGAGGCCAGCGAGGACATCGCGAAGATGGCCGCTATCACCCCCTCCGACAAGCCCTACCTGAAGACGGGCGTGCTCGAGATCTGGAAGAACCGCATCCCGTGGCTGCTGCTGTTGATGATCTCCGGAACGTTCACCGGCATCGTCATTTCCAAGTTTGAAAACGCGCTGGCGCTGGTGCCGGTGCTGACGGCCTACATCCCGATGATGATGGACACCGGCGGCAACTCCGGCAGCCAGGCGTCGGTCACCATCATCCGCGGCCTTTCCCTGAACGAGCTGGAGCTCAAGGACGTCTTCCGCGTCATGTGGAAGGAATTCCGGGTGTCCATACTCTGCGGCGCGGCGCTGTCGCTGGCGAACTTCGCCAAGCTGATGCTCTTCGACCGCCGGTTCATCAATCCCGACATCACCATGCCCATCGCCGCCACCATCTGCATCGCGATGCTGTTCACGGTGGTCATCGCCAAGCTGGTGGGCTGTACGCTGCCGATGCTGGCCAAGCGCGCCCACCTGGACCCGGCCGTGATGGCCAGCCCGTTCATCACCACCATCGTGGACGTGCTGTCGCTGCTGGTGCTGTTCTCACTGGCCTCGACGATTCTGAGGATATACGCCTGACACCATCCATCAAACGAGCCCCGCGCCAACGGCGCGGGGCCCTCTGTATTGATATTCTACCGGCAGAACAGCACGTAACTGCTGTTGGCGGGATAGACCTGCACATGCTGGTAATACACCTGACCGCTCGCCTTGAAGGGATATTTATCACCCACGTTGGAGATGTAATTGTACAGCTCCTTCAGCGTGGTCTTGCCGTTCTTGTTGACATCCGCGAGCATGTGGCCGGACGTCCCAATACCCTGGGTCAGCCACAGCGTGAAGTAGTTATAGGAGGTCTCGGGATCGCCCGACTCCCAGCCCCAGCTCAGCTCCTGATAGCGGGAGGCCGTCAGCACATAGAACTTGTTCTTCACGCGGAATTCGCCGGTATTGGCCTGAAGGGCGGTGCTTTCTGCGTCCGCCTTCGCGAACGCCTCGATGACCGCCGCGTCAAAGGCCTCGGTGCGCCTCTTGTACGTCTCAAACAGGGTCTTTTTGTCGTTGGCATCGCTGCTGCCATTGGCATAGACCGCCGCGCCCGCGCCGCAGGATTCCAGTATGACGATTACCTTGCCGGGCACCGCCTGCAGGGCGTTGGCCAGGTCCTTGAGCATCAGGCTGCCGTAGGGCGACATCGCCAGCGCGCCGGCATAATCGCCGCCCTCGTCCACGTCGCCGTGGGTGGCGATGAAAAACAGCGAAACATCGTCCTCGTCCGCGCCCGCGAATACCTTCGGAATGACTCGTATCACCTGGTCGGCGGAGAGATTGTATCGCCTGGTGATCGAATAGCTTCCTCCGTCGGGACCGGTGACGTTATTCAGCATTTTCGTCATCGCGGCCACGTCGCTCCGATTGCGGGTGCAATCGCTCTGGCCGTAAAAGGTCACCTCGCCGATCAGCAGCGCGCGATACACCGTGCCGCTGCTGGCTTCGGACTCCACAGTCAGCTTGCAGGCAGCCTTGACCCCGTTGTAGGTCTCAGCCGTGATCGTGGCCTCGCCCACATCCAGCGCGGTCACCTTGCCGTTGGTGTTGACCGACGCCACACGCTCATCGCTGCTCTTCCATGTAATGGGCGAATAGGTATTCTCCGACAGCGTGGCCTTCAGTTTGAGGGTTTCATTCACCCGGATGGACGCGGAGGTCTTGTTCAGGGTCAGCTCGTCCGGGGCCTTCATCACCTTCACCCGCGCCTTGGCGATCCGGCCGTTCTGGGTCTTGACGAAAACCGTCGTCGTGCCAGCCTTCCTGCCGGTGATCCTGCCCCCTTGGGTCACGGTGGCGATCGTCTTATCCTTTGAATACCAGGTAAAGGACGCATGGGTGCCCTCCGGGATCGAGGGCGTCAGCGTCCTGGATTCCTTCACGCCCAGGACGATACTCGTCTTGTCCAGCGTCACCTCCCGGGGCGCGGAGACGACCTGCACCTCATAGGCGGTCACTTCACCGGTCTTCGTCACGCAGGTGATGGTCGCGACGCCCTTCTTCACGGCCTGGATGACGCCCTTGGGCGAAACCGTGGCGACCTTCGCGTCCGAACTCATGAAGGTCACCTTGCTGCCGCCGCCAATGGCCTTGACATCGAGGATATACTTTTCCTTGAGGCCCAGCGTGAGCCTCGTGACCTCCGGGTCGACTGCCTCTTCCTCCTCAAGGGCTTCGTCGGAAACCAGCGCCTCACCGCCGGCATCGACGGCGGCGTCCACAAGAGCGTCGTCCAGATCAATGTCAATGCCGGCATCGGGCAGCTCCAATGCCCCGGGACCGTCCGCGAAGCCCTCGCCATATTCCGTCTGGACGTCCTCCAGTATCACTTCCTCTGCCATGGCTGTCATCGACACGAGCATGGCCAGCGCGAGCAGCACCGCGATTATGCGCGCAAAGAACATGCGCTTCATAGCATCAACCTCCTTCTATGATCTTATATCTCGCGCAGCAAAGACTGCGCGGCATCAAAAGGTGTAGTGATCCACTACGCTGTAATAATACTACATGAAGCGTCACAGAAATGCAAGACGAAAAATGTGTCCAACTTGAAAACGATTTTCGGTGCCATTTCCGGAAGGAGAAAAAAACGGGCCCGGCGCATTGCAGGCCGGGCCCCGTCACGGGATTTCTCAAAGGGATGCTATCGGCAACGCCGATAATTTACGCGCCCTTCTTGCGGCTGCGCAGGAAGTCGGTGTACACGGCCAACAGGATGACCGCGCCCTTGATGATGTACTGCCAGTCGGAGTTGACGCCCATCAGGTTCAGGCCGTTGTTCAGGATGCCGATGATCAGCACGCCGATCAGTGTGCCACCCAGCTTGCCGGAGCCGCCGGACATCGAGGTGCCGCCGACCACGACCGCGGCGATGGCGTCCATCTCAGCGCCGTCGCCGGAGGTGCAGGTGCCGGCGTAGAGGCGGGAGGCGATGGTGATGCCCGCCAGGCCGGCCATCAGGCCGCTGAAGCTGAACACCACGAACTTGACCTTCGCGGTGGAGATACCGGAGAACCGGGCGGCGGTGTCGTTGCCGCCCACGGCGTAGATGTGGCGGCCGATGCGGGTGCGGTTCAGGAACAGCACCGAGACCACGAACACGATGAACATGGTGATGACGGGGGTGGGCACGCCTGCCACGTTGCCCGCGCCCAGGAACTTCCAGGCGTCGGTCATGCAGCGGATGGGCTTGCCGCCGGAATAGACGTAGGCGATGCCCTTGGCGATGTTCATCGAAGCCAGCGTGACGATGAACGGCGGGATCTGGGTCTTGGCGATGACAAAGCCGTTCAGCAGGCCGAAAACCACACCGGAAAGTATGGCGATCAGTATACCGACAACCTCAGGCATGCCATGCCACACCACCGCTGCAGCGCCCAGCACGCCGGACATGGCGATGATGGAACCCACGGAAAGGTCGATGCCGCCCAGTATGATAACCATGGTCATGCCGCAGGCCAGCATCAGGTTCGTGGAGCTCTGGCGCAGCACGTTGAAGATGTTGGTCTTGGTCAGGAACGTGCTGTGGGTGCGGGGAAAGACGTAGAGGAATATAATCATGGCGGCCAGCGCCGCGATGATGCCCAGATTGTCCTTGAAATAGCGCTTTACCTTGGTCATTGCTTTGCCCCTCCTGCCGTCTCCAGGGTCGCGAGCTGCATGATCGCTTCCTGGCTGACGTCTTCATAATCGATGCAGCCGGTGACCCGGCCGTCGTACATAACGTATACGCGGTCTGCCATGTTGATGATCTCGGGAAGCTCCGAGGAGATCATGATGATGGACATGCCCTGCTTGGTCAGCTCGTTCATGATTTCGTAGATCTCGGCCTTCGCGCCGACGTCCACGCCGCGGGTGGGCTCGTCCAGGATCAGTATCTTCGGCTTGGTGGCCAGCCAGCGCCCGATCATGACCTTCTGCTGGTTGCCGCCGGAGAGGTTGGTGACCGCCTGCTCGTGGGAGGGCGTCTTGGTGTGCATCTTGTCGATGAACTCCTGGGTGATCTCGCTCTCCCGCCTGCTGTTGACGCGCAGCATATTGATGAACTCATGCAGCACCTCGATGGTGGAATTGAAGCTGACGGACTGCACGTGGTACAGGCCCTCCACCTTGCGGTTTTCCGGCACCAGCGAAATACCGTACTTCATGGCGTCCACGGCGTTGCGGATGTTCAGCGCCTTGCCGTCCATCGACACCGTGCCCTTGGAGCCCGGAGTGAGGCCGAATACGCACTGCATAGTCTCGCTGCGGCCGGCGCCCACAAGGCCGGCAAAGCCGACGATTTCGCCCTTGCGTACCTCGAAGGAGACGTCGTTGACCCGCTTGTGGTGCTTCTTGCCGTCGTCGATGTGCTCGCATTTGAACACCACGGGGGTGTTCTTCACATGGTCGCGGGTGTAATACTGGTCCAGCTCGCGGCCGACCATCATGGCGATCAGCTCGTCCCTGGGAGTGGTGGCCACCTCGCGGGTGCCCACGTAGGTGCCGTCGCGCAGCACGGTGACGCGGTCGCACACCTCGTTCAGCTCGCTCATCTTGTGGCTGATGTAGATGATGCCAACGCCCTGTTTGGCCAGGCTGCGCATGATCTCAAACAGCTGCTCGACCTCGCGGTCAGAGATGGAGGAGGTGGGCTCGTCCATGACCAGTATCTTGCAGTTGAAGGAGATGGCCTTGACGATCTCCACCATCTGCTGCTGGGCGATGGACAGGTCGTACACCTCGGCGGCGGCGTTGATGCCCAGGTCGAAGCGGTCCAGCATCTTCTGGGCGTCGCGGATCATGCCCCGGGTGTCCACGCCGAAGCTGCCCATGGGCTCGCGGCCCAGGAAGATATTCTCGGCCACGGTCATGTGGGGCACCTGCACCAGCTCCTGGTGGATGATGGAAATGCCGTTGTCCCGGGCGGCGTTGACGTTGTTGATCGCCACCTGCTTGCCTTCAATGAAGATCTCGCCCTCCTCAGCGATGTAGATGCCGCCCAGCACCTTGATCAGCGTGGACTTGCCCGCGCCGTTCTCGCCCAGCAGCGCGTGGATCTCGCCGGGCAACAGCTGGAAATTCACGCCCTGCAGCGCCTTGACGCCGGGAAATGACTTGCAGATGTTTTTCATTTCGAGCAGATAGTTGCTCACTGAGTTTCACCACCGTTTCTTGCTATGGGAATCCGATAAAAGGGAGGTAGGGGCGCCGATCCGACGCCCGCCGAATCTTGAAAACCGGGGCGGGCGGCGCATCGCCGCCCCTACAAACAAGGGTCTGCGGCCTGGGATGATGGGGACAGGACCCCATCACCCATGAAGGGCTTTGCCCTCGGTGGAGAACAAAGCCCTCGGTGTCAGGCAGGCTCAGCCGCTATGTCGGATGCCCGGCAAAGGGTTGGCCGCCCATGGAACGCAGGCTTCGGCTTATTGCCAGCCGCCGTTGTTGTACTCTTCGATGTTGTCGCTGTTGATCATGAAGGTCTCGATGGGATAGCGAGCCTCGACGGTCTCGCCGGCCTTCCACTTGTAGTACAGCTCGGCGATGGTCTTGCCGATGGTCATGGGAGACTGGGCGCCGGTGCCGGTGACCTTGCCTTCCGCGATCAGGGCCTTGATGTCGGGGGAGCCGTCAACGCCGTAGATCAGGGCGCTGGACTGAGCGGCCTCGGCGGCAGCCTGGGCACCCAGGGCGGTGGGATCATTGCCGCCGAAGATGGCGACGGCGTCGGGATGGGCGGTCAGAGCGTCGGTGCCGTTCAGGTTGCCCTGCTCCTGGTTGCCCATGCAGTCGATCTGGGCGACCACTTCAAAGCCATGGCCTTCGATGGCGGCCAGGAAGCCGTTGGTGCGATCCACGACAGACTGCATCGTGGGGGAATCCAGCACGATAATGGGGCCGCCGTCGGGGCACTTCTCAACCAGGTCCACGCCGCAGACGTAGCCGGCGTTGTAGTTATCGGAGCCGGCGTAGGTGACCAGCTTGTCCATGTCGGTGACCTCGGTGTCGAAGCCGAACATGGGGATACCGGCAGCCTGCAGGGCATCCAGCGCGGGGGTGATGCCGTCGCGATCGACGGGGTTGATGAACATGGCCACGATGCCCTGGTTGATCAAGTCTTCGACCAGGTTCAGCTGCTTCTCATTGCTGTTCTGGGGATCGAGGGAAATAAGCTCGTCGCCGTTGGCCTCGACGACCTCGCGGATGGAGCCTTCCAGCGCGACGAAGAAGGGGTTGGTGCCGTCCATGCAGGTGTAGCCGATCTTGTCGCCTTCGGCGACAGCGGCCATGCAGCCCAGCACCATGGCCAGGGCCAGAACCAGTACGAGAACTTTCTTCATGGGATAAACCTCCTTTTATTTCCAGCAGATTTGTTCATCTGCCAGTAATCCTGTATGAAAGAATAACCAGCATCCTCCCTAAAATGCTGGTTATATTATAATTTGTTTACCCCGCTTTGTCAATAGAAGAAAAGCAGCGGGCACAATCCAAAATGAATTTTTTAGAGCTTTATTGCAAATGCTCCTCCAGTATGAACTTGGGCCTTCGCTTGGTCTCCATGTAGATCTTGCCGATGTATTCCCCGATCATGCCCAGCGCCATCAGCTGCAGGCCGCCCAGCAGCCAGATGGACATCATCATCGAGGCCCAGCCGGCCACGGTATGGCCCTGGACCACCGCGATGATCACGTACACCGCCATCCCCACGCCCAGCAGCGCGCAGAACGCCCCCAGCCCCAGCACCCAGCGGATGGGCCGGTTGCTCAGCGACGTGATGCCCTCCGCCGCGAAGGCGACCATCTTCTTCAGCGGGTACTTGCTCTCCCCCGCCACCCGCTCGCCCCGCTCGTAGTACACCTTTGCGGTCTTGAAGCCCAGCATCGGCACCATGCCCCGCAGGAACATGTTCACCTCGCCGAAGGACAGCAGCGCCTCCAGCGCCCGCTTCGACAGCAGCCGGTAATCCGCATGGTTGTACACCAGGTCCACGCCCAGCTTGCGCATACCCTTATAGAAGACCTGGGCGGTGGTGCGCTTGAACAGGGTGTCCTTTTTCCGGCTGGAGCGCACGCCGTACACCACGTCCGCGCCCCTTCGGTATTCCTCCAGGAAGCCGTACATGGCGTTCACGTCGTCCTGGAGGTCGGCGTCGATGGTGATCACGCAGTCGCAGCGCTCCGCCGACAGGGTCATGCCCGCCCACAGCGCGTTCATGTGCCCGACGTTGTGGGCCAGCTTGACGCCCTCGAAGCGGGGGTCGGCGGCGTGCAGGTCGGAAATCACCCGCCAGGTATCGTCCTTGCTGCCGTCGTCCACCAGCACGATGCGGCTCTGCGGAGCGATCAGGCCCTTCGACAGCATATCGTCCGTCAGCTCCACCAGCCGCCTGGCCGTGATCGGCAGCGCCTCCTGCTCGTTGTAGCAGGGAATCACGATGAATAGTTTTGGAGCGCTCATCTTATTTTCTCCTATGATGGTCGGATGGGGAAATTCTGATTTATCGAGCAGACGGAACCCCTCCGGCGCTACGCGCCACCTCCCCACTAGCTTCGCGTCGCAGGGGAGGCTTTTGGCTAACTTACCGGGGGTATCGGGGGCGGAGCGCCCCGATCTTTAATCGTACGCGGCG
>JAFWEL010000090.1 GCA_017512905.1 Clostridia bacterium | reverse complement strand
TGACGAACTCCCCTTTGGCTAACTTACCGGGGGTATCGGGGGCGGTAGCGCCCCGATCTTTAATCGTACGCGGCGGCGTGTACGCCGCGGGCGGGGCCTTTTTTGCGACGCGAAGCTAGTCCTTTAGGGCGGCAGGGAGCTTGTCGACCAGAGCAAAAAAGGCTTCCTTGCAGATTTGCCGCCCAGAAATCGCCTGCGACGCGAAGCTAGTCCTTTAGGACGATTTCAGGCAAATCTGAGGAGGATGTATTGAAGGGGGACCTGTCCCCCTTCAAACGGGCGCAAGCCCGCGATAAATCAGAGTTTGTCTCCTCAAAAATGCCGGGGGCGTTGAGCGGACGCCCCCGGCTGGCGGTGGTTGGCACTGTTAGTGGAACATCTCCTTGGACATGTTGTCCACTTCCCGGGCGACCGCCTCGTATACGCCTGGGTAAGTGCTGATGGGCAGGCCTTGGGAGGTGCAGGGGATGAAGTAGTGGGTGCCGCAGGATTCGCAGGCCTTGCGCACCTGCTTGGCGACCTCCTCCTGGGTCCAGCCCTCGTAGTCCACGGTGGCGCTGTCGATGCCGCCCATGAAGGTGATCTGGCCGCCGTACTGCTTGATCAGGGCCGGGATGTCGTTGGTGCGCATGACGCCCTGCCACACGTCGATGCCCATGTCGATCATGTCGGGCACCAGCGTGGCGGCGTAGGAGTCGGAATGGTGCACGATCAGCTGGACGCCGTGGTCCTTGTAGTATTTATAGATCTTCATGTAGGCGGGCTTGATGAACTCGCGGAACATGTCGGGGGACAGGAAGGTGGAAATCTGGCTGCCCCAGTCGTCGTGGTGGAACAGGCCCTCGGGCTTCATATATTTGCAAACCTCGGCGGCGTAGTCCAGCTCGAACTGGGTGATGCAGTCGATCAGCTCGTGCATCTCGTCCGGGGCCTCATAGAAGGCCATCAGGCAGTTCTGGATCTCCATCAGGTAGTGGCACTGCTCGAACACGCCGGGGGCGAAGTAGGCGCAGACGAACTGCTCGTTGCGGTCCACCTTCTCGGCCATTTCGATGAAGGGCTCCCATTCCTCGGCGTCGTATTTCACCCGGGGCACCTTCACGTATTTCTGCCATTCCTCGATGTCCTTGATGACGATCTTGTCCGGGGTATGCACCGGGAACGCGCCCGGGGTGCCCTTGGGCCAGGACTTGGTGATGCCCCAGGCGTTGACCACGTTCAGCTCACCCGGCTTGGGGTTGGGGTTGCGTTTGCCAAAGGGGGAGCCCATGACCAGGCCCAGGGCTTCGTAGCCGTTGACGAAGCGGTCCGGATGGCCGCCCACCTTCATGGTTTCGATCATATTCTGGCGTTTGGTCAGCATTTTGTTTCCTCCTTGTCTGTCACTGACAACTTGCATTTGCATTCCAAGGGGAACGGCAGTAAATGCCACCGTTCCCGCAATTATAGAAGCAATGGGGATGCGTTCGCAGGTTATGCGTTCCTGGCGTCGATCTCCCTCTGGGCCTTGTCGACCACGTCCTTGGTGATCTTGAAGCCGAACACCAGCAGCAGTGCGCCCAACGCGCAGAAGATGGCGGGCACCAGGCCGAAGGCCACGGTCATGCCCTGGCGGGCAGCGCCCTCGAGCGCCACGTCAGCCTTCCAGCCAACGGAGGCCAGCACCGCCGCGACGATGGTGCCGCGCAGGAACACGGCCACCTTCAGGGGCAAGTTCTGCAGGCCCATGATCCAGCCGGCGGCGTTCTTGCCGGTCTTCCAGGTGGTGTAGGTCACGGTGTCGGCGTACAGCGCCGGGGAAGATGCGAAGGCCACGCCGTAGAAGAACTGGGCGCAGGTCATGAAGACGATGACCATGGTGGGGTTCGAGTATCCGATGTAGATCAGGAACAGGAACAGCGCCATGCCGACGTAGGAGATGATCGTGATGGTGCGGGCAGGCATTGCCTTGACCCAGAAGCGCACCACATATGCGCCCACCATGGCGGCCAGCGCGATGCACAGCGCGTAGGGTACCATCAGGCCGGGGTTGCCGGCGGCGTCGCGGAAGTAGTAGATGGCGGAGGCGGCGGTGACGAACTTCACGCACCACTTGGCCAGGTCGGCCAGCATCAGTATGATCAGCTGGGGGTTCTGGAACAGGGATTTGAACATGTCGGCGATGGAGATCTTGTTCTGCCTGGCCGCCTTGGTGTGGTTCGCGTCCTCGATCTCCTCATAGCCCTCGGTCATCTTGAAGTGGGCGAAGTAGCCCAGCACCATGACCCAGCCCAGCACGAAGGCCGCGCCGGCCCACTGGTTCTTCTCGCCGATGATGCCGCCCAGCACGGTGGCGAAGGGCAGGCCGGCGTAGGACCAGATCAGGCCGCCGATGTTGTTCCAGGTGGCGCGGGAGGAGGACAGGGTGGCCTTGTCCTCGGGGGTCTTGCCCACCACGGAAACCAGCGTGGCGTTGGCCACGTAGCCGATGTTCCAGATCACGTGGGAGACGACGGCGGCGATGATGATGATGATCGCCGACAGCCATTCATTTTCGCTGATGCGGATGAACTGGAAGGTGTAGATGAAGGGCACGATCCAGGGCGTCAGGATCAGCCAGGAACGGTAGCGGCCCCACTTCTTGGCCTTGGTGCCGTTCAGTATGCCGCCGTAGATCCAGCTCAGGCAGGCGTCGATGATGCTGAACACCGAGTTGATGACGCCGGCCACGGCAGGCGCGAAGTTGGCGAAGTTCGTCAGGAATGTCATGAAGTAAAAGGTCTCGACGTTGCTCATCAGCACGAAGCCGGCGTCGCCGACACCGAAGAAGTTCCGAAGCGCCGAGCTGAGCCCTTTCTTCTGAGCCTGTCCCTTGTTCTGACTCATGGTGTGATTCCTCCCCATCTTTGTCGTTGTGTGGTGCTATATATTCTGATTTGTCGAGCTGAGCTCGATAAATCAGAATTTACGATACCAATTCCTTCGCTTTCTGGGCGGCGGAGGCGGCGTCCTCGGTGTAGGCGTCAGCGCCGATTCGGTCGGCGAATTCCTGGGTGATGGGCGCGCCGCCCACCATGACCTTCACCTTGCTGCGCCAGGGTTGCTGGTTGATGGCGGCGACGGTCTGCTCCAGGGCCGGCATCGTGGTGGTCAGCAGCGCCGAGCAGCCGATGATCTTCGTGTCGGGGTTTTCCTCGTAGGCGGACAGGAAGCGCTCGATGGGCACGTCCACGCCCAGGTCGATCACGTCGAAGCCGGCGGACTCGATCATCATGATGACCAGGTTCTTGCCGATGTCGTGCAGGTCGCCCGCCACGGTGCCCATGATCATCTTGCCCATGCTGCCCACGCCGCCGTCAGAAAGCAGAGGCTTGAGCACGTCCACGCCCTTCTTCATGGCCTTGGCGGCCACCAGCATCTCGGGCACGAAGATCTCGTTCCTCGAAAAGCGCTCGCCGACTACGCTCATGGCGTCGATCATGGTGTTCAGGATGTCCTTTGGCGCGAGGCCGGCGTCCAGCGCCTCCTGGACCACGCCCGGGGTCTTCTTTGCCTTGCCCGCGATGACGATATCCGCCACGTCCTGCAATGTTGCCATAGTTATATCCCCCTTATAATAAAATGATGGATTCGGGCCGCGTCGCTCAACCGCGCCCCGATGCTCTATCTGCGCCCGGTCTGGTACCCCGGACGCGGATTTACCGGGAGGAACTACTCCTGCCCGAATAAAGCCAAGATTGAGGTTTTAGGTGTTAGGGGAAGGAGGAAATCCTTGCGGATTTCTTTTTATCCAAAGGATGAAGAAGCATTGATGCCTCTGCCGTTCCCATTGAATCAAATTCCATGGGAACCATCCTGAAAACCTAACCCCTAAAACCTAATCCCTTATTCCTAACACCCCAGCAGCATACACGCTCCCGGGATCAGTATCGCCACCAGCACCGCCACCATGATGGAGGCGGGTACGCCGGTTCTGACCATGTCTGAAAAGCTGTAGTATTTGAATTTGTAGGTGAACATCGGCACCGCGTCGGTGGGCAGCACGAAGGTGACCGCCGACCAGAAGGACACGAGGATCGCCGCGCCCGCCGGGTTGATGTTGGCCAGCACCGCCAGCTCCACGATGGGCACCACCGCCAGGCCCGCCACCGCGGGACCGGAGGGGATGAGGATGTGGATGCAGCATACCAGGAAGGAGATCAGCAGGAAGATGGCGAAGGCGGGCCAGTTCGTCGCGCCGCCCAGCGTCACGGTGATCAGCCACCTGGCCGCGCCGGTGGCCAGCGTGGCGTCGGCCAGCGCGCCCACCGAGCCCACCATGAAGGTGGCGTCCCAGCCGCCCTTCTGGGAGTATTCCTGCCAGCTGAGTACCTCGATGCCCGGGAACATGAACAGGCAGGTGCCCATCAGGGCCACGCAGGTGGTGTTCAGCACCGGCACCCAGGAGGAAGCGATCCAGGCCACGAACATGGCCGCGATCACGGCCAGCGCCTTCTTTTCCCGGACGGTCAGCGGACCCGCGCCGTGGACCATCTTCTCGGCCTCGGCCATGGCCTCGTCGGAGATATTCTCGGGCTTGTGGACAAAGGTGATCCACAGCGATACCAGCACGATCACCAGCAGGCCGATGGGGTAGCCCTGGATCATCCACTTCAGGAAGGTCACGGGGCGACCGATCTCGGCCAGGTAGTTCATGGCGATGATGTTGGTGGGGCCGCCGGCGGGGGTCATGTAGCCGCCCACCACCGAGGCCGCCGGAATGGCGATCATCAGGCACTTGCCCAAGTTGGAGGTGCCCGGCTTCGGGTCGCCGTTGGCCTTCAGCACCGCCAGCCCCAGGGACGCGAACAGCGCGCAGGTGGGGATGTTGGACATGATCGACGACAGCAGCGCCGTGCCGATGCCGAAGCCCACCACCAGCTTCCGGGGCGATTGCTTCGCCCACTTCATGATCATGCCCGCGATGCGGGTGGGAATGGTGGTGGAGGCCATGGCCGTGGTGATGGACATGGTGCCCACCATGAAGAAGAACACCGAGCCGCCGAAGCCCTTGAACATGTCGCTGGGCGACAGGATCTTCATGAACACCAGCAGCGTCGCCATGAAGATGCCGGTGACGGCCATGTTCATGGTCTCCGTCACCCACAGCACGATGGCGGCGAGTATGATGCCGAAGGATTGCAGGCCCGCCCGGGTGAGCCCCTCGGGACAGGGCAGGAAGCTCGAGAGCAGTATCAGCGCCGCGGCGAGGACCAGGAACACGGTTTTCCGTCCGCTCTTCATGATGACCATCCTTCTTCCCATGTTAACGTTGATAACTGTATATTAAGATTTTAATCTTTTCAGGAACTTTGTCAATCCGCGATTTGCGGGAAATTTACATTGACAGTACTGCAAAATGTAGTATATAATTAAGGCAAATATCAGGATAGTGGAGGGGACGGCCGTGCGCTACACCGTGCCGATCGTGGCGGAAAAGGCGCTGGCGCTGCTGGATGTGCAGCCGCTGGCGCTGCGTTACGCTGAAAATTGCGATGTGAACGGGTTTTCCACGGTCTACCATGAGCGGGGACGGCCGGACCTGATCTGGCTCCAGGACAATTCCGGAGGCGCTCATCCCTATGCACGGTGTGGGGCGAAGCACTGCTTTTACATCCCCTCCCGGGCCGAGGAGGCGGGGGCGCTGCCCGATTGCGCCGGGGACCGGTCGCTGGTCATATTGCCGCGGTCGGTGTCGCTGAAGCGGCTGCTGGCGGTGATGGAGGCCTGCTTCGCCTTTTACAACGGCTGGGGCGACGACCTGCTGGACATCCTGCGCCGGGGCGGGGACTGGTACGCGCTGCTGGAGGCGGGCCATCGGGTGCTGGACAACCCGATGATCATCTACAACCGCAGCATGCGGATACTGGCCTACACCGTGGACGACGGCACCCGGGACGCCATCTGGACCGACACCGTGCGCGAAGGCGTCGCCCGGGTGGATTCCCAGCGCCAGGGGGAGGAGCTGATGAGCTTCCTGGCGGAGGTGGAGCGCCACGACCGGCCCTTCCGCCACCAGGGCGAGGGCATGAGCACGCCCTTCTGGTCGGCGCCCGTGCTGGTGGACGGGCGTCGCCGGGGCATGGTGAACGTGGTGGAGGCGCACCATCCCCTCAGCCGGGGCGACCGCGACCTGCTGGGCTTCTTCTCGGAATTCGTGGCCATACGTATGGCCGCGTCGGGCTTCGGCGCGCCACTGCCGGACGCCGTGCCGCGCCAGCTGATGCTGGACCTGCTGGCCGGGGACATCGCTTCCCACGATCACCTGGACACGCGCCTGATCGCCGTGGACTGGCGGGCAGGGCGATGGTTCCGCTTTGTCTGCCTGCGCTCGGCGCTGCCCGTGCTGGCCGGAGAGCAGTGGCGCAGCGCCTATGACCGGCTGTCCGCCCTGTCGCTGAACGCCCTGAGCTGCCTGATCGACCAGACCGACCCCTGCATCTGCCTGCTGCTCACCGGGGAGGAACCGGCGGCCTTCGCCCGGGCGCTGGAGCTCATCAGGCCGTTCTGCGCCATGAACCACCTGAGGGCCGGGGTCAGCGAGCTGTACACCGATCTGCTGCAAACCCCCCGGTACCACCGGCAGGCCGAGGCCGCGCTGGAGATCGGGGAGGGGGCCGTCTGCGATTATACCAGCGTGCGCTATGCGCGCATGCTGCGGCACCTGAGGGCCCATCCCTACCGGGAGGACCTGGCCCATCCCGCGATGGCGCGGCTGGCGGCGATGGACGGGGCCGAGGGCACCGAATACATCGCCACGCTCCGGGCGCTGATCCAGCACACCTTCAACCAGATGGAGACCGCCGACGCCCTGGGCATCCACCGCACCACGTTGGCCTACCGCCTGCGCCGCATCCGGGAGCTGACTGCCCTGGACCTGAGCGACCCCCGCCAGGTGTTCCATGTGGCCGTGTCGCTGAAGCTGATTGAAGAATAGGTATGACCGCCGGCACAAAAAACGGGCGCAGGACTGTTCAGTCCTGCGCCCGTGGCCGGCTTATCCCTTCGCCTTCAGGCGGTGGTAGCTCTTCTTGCCCTTTTTGATCAGCAGGCCGTCGCCGGCGAGCATCTCGGGGGTGATGCGGGCGTCCACGTCGGTGACCTTCTCGTCGTTGACGCTCAGGCCGCCGGCGGTCATGGTCTGGCGGGCCTCCTTGTTGCTCTTGCACAGGCCGACCTTCGCCACCCAGGCCAGCAGGCGGTTCTCGGCTTCCAGCTCAGCCGCGTCGATCTCGGTGGTGGGCACGGAGCCGGCGTTGCCCGCGCCGCCGCCGAATAGGCTCTCCGCGGCCTGCTGGGCCTTTTTGGCCTCCTCCTCGCCGTGGACGTTCTTGGTGACCTCGTAGGCCAGCACCCGCTTGGCCTCGTTGATGGCGCTGTCCTTCAGCGCGCCGAGCCTGTGCACCTCGTCCATGGGCAGGAAGGTCAGCAGGCCCAGGCACTTCTCCACGTCCTGGTCGTCCACGTTGCGCCAGTACTGGTAGAAATCGTAGGGGCTGCACTTGTTGGGGTCGAGCCACAGCGCGCCCTTTTCAGTCTTGCCCATCTTGCGGCCGTCGTGGGTCAGCAGCAGCTGGAAGGTCAGGGCGAAGGCGGGCTTGCCGTCCTTGCGGCGGATCAGGTCCGCGCCGGAGAGCATATTGCTCCACTGATCGTCGCCGCCGCACTGGAGCGTCACGCCGTAGCGGTGGTTCAGCTCCAGGAAGTCGTAGCTCTGCATCAGCATGTAGTTGAACTCCAGGAAGGTCAGGCCACGCTCCAGACGCTGCTTGTAGCACTCGGCGGTGAGCATCCGGTTGACGCTGAACAGCGCGCCAACGTCCCGCAGGAAGTCGATGTAGTTCAGGTTCCGCAGCCAGTCGGCGTTGTTGACGATCTGGGCGCAGTTGGCCTTGGATTCGTCGAAGTCCAGGAAGGACTCCATCTGCTTTTTGATGTGGGCCACGTTGTTGTCGATGTCCTCCACCGTCAGCACCTTGCGCAGGTCGCTCTTGCCGGAGGGATCGCCGATCATGCCGGTGCCGCCGCCCATCAGCGCGAAGGGCTTGTGGCCGGCCTTCTGCAAATGGGCCATGGCCATGATCGGTATGTAGTGGCCGATGTGCAGGCTGTCCGCGGTGGGGTCGAAGCCCACATAGAAGGACACCATGCCCGCGTCGAACGCCTTGTACAGCTCGTCCTCAAAGGTGATTTGTTTGACAAAGCCGCGCTCTTTCAAAAGGTCCAGTGCGTTCATTGTTGTAGCTTCCTTTCTTTTATGGTTGATCTGTATATTCTGATTTGTCGAGGTGTTGCTGAGCACGCGGAACCCCTCCGACCCCGCCTTTGGCGGGGCCACCTCCCCACTAGCTTCGCGTCGCAGGGGAGGCTTTTGGCTAACTTACCGGGGGTATCGGGGGCGGCAGCGCCCCGATCTTCAATCGTACGCGGCGGCGTGTACGCCG
>JAFWEL010000166.1 GCA_017512905.1 Clostridia bacterium | reverse complement strand
TTTTTTGTGGCAGGGAGCCTGTCGACCAGAGCAAAAAAGGCTTCCTTGCAGATTTGCCGCCCGGAAATCGCTTGCGATTTCAGGCAAATCTGTCAAAGGGGTGGTATTGGCGGGGGAAGCAGTTCCCCCGCCAAGCGGGCGCAAGCCCGCGACAAATCAGAATTAACTTGCCTGAATAGATACACCCAGAAGGAACCTTCCCTCTTTTTCACCCATGCAGCGGCGGCGCCTGCCCCGCCATCGTATACTTTCCTTCGTGAATTGCGATGGCGGCGGGGGCGGCGCCGCTGTATTTATACCGTCAAAGCCGCCGTTTTCCGCCTTACTTTACACAAACAGCTTGTTCCGGCCCTCATTTTTCATTATAATAATATACAATCAATAAACCCCCACAAGGAGTGAACGATCATGAGACAGAGCGGCGTACTGCTGCATATCACCTCCCTGCCCTCCCGCGGCGGCATCGGCACGCTGGGCCAGGCGGCCTATGACTTCGTGGATTTCGTCCGTGACGCGGGCATGACCATCTGGCAGGTGCTGCCCATCGGGCCCACCGGCTACGCGGAGTCCCCCTACCAGAGCACATCCACCTTCGCGGGCAACACGCTGATGATCGACTTCGACATGCTCGAGGCCGAGGGCATCCTGCCCAAGGGCAGCTACGAGCCCCTTGCGTTCCATGAGGACGTGGATTTCGAGGCCGTGAAGGCCCAGAATGACGCGCTGCTGCGCAAGGCCTTTGCCGCCTCCTTTGGCGACCTCACCGACGAGATCGCCGCCTTTGAGGCCGAAAACCCCTGGGTGCGCGACTACGCCCTGTTCCGGGCGATCAAAGCCCACTTCGGCGAGATCTCCTGGATGGACTGGCCGGACCAGGACATCCGCCTGCGCAAGCCCGAAGCGCTGGCGAAGTACGCCAAGGCCCTCGCGAACGAGGTCGACTTCTACATCTTCGGCCAGTACCTGTTCTTCGACCAGTGGCAGCGCCTGCACGATTACGCCCGGATGAACGGCGTGAAGATCATGGGCGACATGCCCATCTATGTGGCCGAGGATTCCAGCGACGTGTGGCTGAACCCCGACCTGTTCGAGCTGGACGAGGACTGCAAGCCCATCCGCATCGCGGGCGTGCCGCCGGATTACTTCCAGAAGGACGGCCAGCGCTGGGGCAACCCCCTCTACGACTGGAAGAAGCATGCCGAAAACGGCTACAGCTGGTGGATTGACCGGCTGCGCGCCATGGGCAAACTGTTCGACATCCTGCGCATCGACCACTTCATCGGCTTCGCCTACTATTTCGCCATTCCCGCCGAGGAGAAGACCGCCCGCAACGGCAAGTACGAGATCGGCCCGGGCCGCAAGCTGTTCAACCGCATCCGCAAGGCCCTGCCCGACCTGAACATCGTGGCCGAGGACCTGGGCAACGTCAAGCCCCGGGCCAGGAAGCTGCTGGACTGGTGCGGCTACCCGGGTATGAAGGTGCTGCAGTTCGCCTTTGACGGCGACGACAGCCCGGACCTGCCCGAGCACCACGTGCGCAACAGCGTGGTCTACACCGGCACCCACGACAACGACACCACCCTGAGCTGGTGGGCCAGCGCCTCCGAAAAGACGAAGGCCCGGGCCCGGAAGGCGCTGGGCATGCCCGAGGACGGCGAGGAAATCCTGGACGCCATGCTGAGGGCCGCCTTTGCCTCCCCCGCCGAGACCGTGATCGTGCCCATGCAGGACTGGCTGGACCTGGACAGCGACGCCCGCATGAACTTCCCCGGCACCGTGGGGGGCAACTGGCTGTGGCGCATGGCCGAGACTGGCTACGCGCCCACCGCCGCCTACATCCGCCGTCTGAACCGCATGAGCGGCCGCGGTCCCATCCGCGCCGCCACCGGCGCGGAGCTGATCGCCAGCGCTGAAAGGATCGCCATGTGCGACGCCCACACCACCCTGAAGGACGCCAGCACCGTCCAGCTGCACGACGCCGTGGCCAAGGCCGCCATGCTGGACATCGCGCCCCAGTGGGCCGACGACTATTCCGACCGGCTCTACGGACGCCGCGCCGCCTACCTGTCCGCGGAATACCTGATGGGCCGCCTGGTGTACAACAACCTGTACGCCATGGGCGTGCTGAAGGACGTCCGGGAGCGCCTGGCGCTCAAGGGCGTGGACCTGGCCGACCTGGAGGACATCGAGGACGCCGCTCTGGGCAACGGCGGCCTGGGCCGGCTGGCCGCCTGCTTCCTGGACAGCGCCGCCACCCACGACATCCCGCTGGACGGCTACGGCCTGCGCTACAAGTACGGCCTGTTCAAGCAAAGCTTCGACGAAAACGGCGCCCAGTGCGAAGACCCGGACGACTGGACCCTGTTCGGCGATCCCTGGAGCGTGCGCCGGGACGACCTGGCCCAGCTGGTGCACATGAAGGGGCTGGACGTGTGGGCCGTGCCCTATGACATGCCCATCATCGGCTACCAGCGCAGGTCCATCGGCACGCTGCGCCTGTGGCAGTGCGAGAGCGTCAGTGAATTCGACTTCGACGCCTTCAACGACCAGGACTACGCCGCCGCCAGCCGGAACAAGAACGCCGCCGAGGACATCACCAAGGTGCTGTACCCCAACGACACGATGAAGGCCGGCAAGCTGATGCGCCTGCGCCAGCAGTACGTGCTGGTCAGCGCGTCGCTGCAGGATATGCTGCGCGCCTACGCCGACCATCACGGCGACGACCTGACCGGCTTTGCCGATTATCACGCCATCCAGCTGAACGACACCCATCCCACCATGGCCATCCCCGAGCTGATCCGGCTGATGATGAACGAGGGCTATGACTTCAGCACCGCCTTCTCCGTGGCGCAGAAGACCTTCCGCTACACCAATCACACCGTCATGCGCGAGGCACTGGAATGCTGGGACCTGCGGCTGATGAACGAGCTGTCGCCGGAGCTGGTAAAGGTCGTCCGGCGCATCCAGTCGAAGCTGGACCGCGACCTGAAGAAGGCGAAGGTGGCCGACCCCGCGCCCTATGCCATCATCGACGAGGGCAAGCGGGTGCACATGGCCAACCTGGCGGTGTACGGCTCCTCCTACACCAACGGCGTGGCCGCCATCCACAGTCAGATCCTGAAGGACGACGTGTTCCGCGAGTGGTACGCGATTTATCCCGAGCGCTTCAACAACAAGACCAACGGCATCACCCAGCGCCGCTGGCTGGGCCTGTGCAACCCGGAGCTGACCGGGCTGCTGTCGGACGCCCTGGGCTCCGACGCCTTCCTGACCGACCTGTACGCGCTGGAGGACCTGAAGCCGCTGATCGACGACGAGCTTGCTGAGAAGTTCATCGAAATCAAGTCCGAGAAGAAGCGCCAGCTGGCCGAGCTGATCCTGGAGCGCGAGGGCGTGGAGATACCCACCCACTTCGTGTTCGACGTCCAGGTCAAGCGCCTGCACGAATACAAGCGCCAGCTGCTCAACGCGCTGTCCATCCTGGACATCTACTACGGCCTCAAGGACGGCACCCTGAAGGACTTCCCCGCCACCGCCTTCATCTTCGGCGCGAAGAGCGCCCCCGGCTACCGTCGGGCCAAGGCGGTCATCCGCTTCATCAACCACATCGCGGAATTGGTAAACGCCGACCCGGAGACCAACGACAGGCTGCGCGTGGTGTTCGTCCAGAACTACAACTGCTCCTACGCCGAGCACATCATCCCGGCGGCGGACATCTCCGAGCAGATCTCCCCCGCGGGCACCGAGGCCAGTGGCACCGGCAACATGAAGCTGATGCTCAACGGCGCGGTCACCCTGGGCACCTACGACGGCGCGAACGTGGAGATCTTCGAGCAGGCCGGCATTGAAAACAACTTCGTCTTCGGCGCGACCGTGGACGAGATCACCGCCGTAAAGGCCACCTATGACCCGGTGAAGCTGTACAAGGCCAACCCGAGGCTCAAGCGGGTGATCGACGCCCTGGCCGACGGCACCTTCGAGCCCGCCCCCAGGAAGGACGCGACGCTGCAGGAGGGCGACCTGGCCGAGCTGCGCCAGGCCCTGCTGAAGGGCGCCAGCTGGCACCAGCCCGACCACTACTTCCTGCTGATGGACTACGAATCCTACATGGAAGCCAAGCTGAAGGCCATCCGCGCCACGAAGGACAAGGTGACCTTCGCGAAGATGTGCCTGGAAAACATCGCCGGCGCCGGCAAGTTCTCCAGCGACAGGACGATCGCGGAATACTGGGAAGAGCTTTGGCGCAGAGTATAACTGACGAAGAAAAAGGCTGGTTGATTTTCAAATTCTGATTTATCGAGCTGATGACGAACTCCCCTTTGGCTAACTTACCGGGGGTATCGGGGGCGGTAGCGCCCCGATCTTTAATCGTACGCGGCGGCGTGTACGCCGCGGGCGGGGCCTTTTTTGCGACGCGAAGCTA
>JAFWEL010000089.1 GCA_017512905.1 Clostridia bacterium | reverse complement strand
TCATGTCGAGGAATCCAAGCAGAAAATCCGCGAGGAAGACATCGAACATGCCCGACTCCTTCTGGGGTCGCAGGCCGACATGCCAGCCCTTGAGCGAAGCGCCAATGGTGACCTTCACACCGTTCAGGATGATCTCGCCGGACTTGAAGACCTTTCTGGGGATGAAGCCGACCGGGTATTCCAGGACATCGAAGTCGCCGACGTACTTGTGCTCGGAGGGACGGTAAACCTCGTCCGGGGTCAGCATGCCAATGGCCTCGTTGGGTCGGACGGTGTTGTACTCCTCCACCCAGGCGTCTAGGGCGATCTGGTTGGCGGTGATGCCGCCGGGGATCTTCCCTTCGACTTCGCCGGCGATGTCGGCGTGCATGCGCTCCAGGGAGCCGTTCTGTCCGGGGCAGCCCGGCAGGGATCTCTCGGGAAGGATACCCAGTGTAATCCACCAGGCAGACAGCCTGGTGAGGCCCAAAATGCCGTTGGTAGCGGCAAAAGGCGTGCCGTTGTCGCTGTGGATCGCCCTGGGAAGCCCGTATTTGCGGAATAATTCCGTCATGATCGGGCGAACATCCTCGGTGGTCTTGCCGGTCATCAGCCGGGCGCACAGTACCTTTCGCGAGCGCTTGTCGCGCACGGTGAAGGGCTCGCAGCGCTCGCCGTCCGAAATCCACCAGCCTTTGAAGTCGATGCACCAGACATCGTTTGGTTCGTGGGCTTCGAGCATCTGGTTCAGGCGGGGGCAGTCAGAGGAAACGCTTGCCTTGTGGATGCGCTTCTTATTCAGCAGCTTCGCCTTCTTCAGGATGCGGTTGACGCTGGACAGCGACGGTGACGGCTGGCTGGGATGACTCCGCTGCCAAAGCACCAGCAGCTTCTTCCCGCCCCAGCTGGGGTGGGCCAGCCGCAATGCGATCAACTCGGCGGCGGTGTCCCCGTCGATGGTGTTTGGGTGCTTCTGCGGCGCTCGCGATTCCTCCTCAAGGCCGGCATAGCCTTGCTCCAGGAACCGCTTCCGCCACTTGTACCCGGTCTTCTCGCTGATGCCATACTCCCGGCACAGCTCACGGAACGGTTTGGATTGTTTCAGCATGGCGTCGATGAACGATCTCTTTTCCTTCATCGCATCGGTCTTCTTCCACGGCATCTTCGGCACCCCCTTGTGCCGATTCTACCAGAAAGTCTTACCTATGTGCTGACACAAACCCTTACCTTTGTCCTGAAGCTTTCTATTACCGATGTCCTGAAACTGGACATCCTTCGTTAATTTCCGATCCGGTCATTGAATTTTTAGCCATCAGAGAAAGTATCATTGCGTTGGTCATTTTCCCGACTTCGTCAGAAAGAGACAATGCTCTGGCTATGTCTTTCTCCACAAGGTATCATAGCTTTACGCAGATAAGGCATTGTGTCAGAAGCTCTGCATTGGAGCCACGCGCCGTGTAGAGGTAATTTATAAATTCCCTGGTCGTGTTTCTGGCCTGACCCTCCGCAATATTGGGGGGAATAGAAATGGCAGCCCTTCTCATCTGATCGGACAGCCCATATGTTTCTTCTTTGGGAAGCAGTTAAACGATACGATAGATCTCTGCCACCAGGTCCATCGCCTTCTGCCAGACAAGCAATTCCTTATAGCTGTTTATCATACGCTCCATCCCTTTTGTGCGTATTTGGTATTCAGTGATTGGTATTTAGCGGCAAGCAGACCGGCTATTCACTAAATACTAAATACCAGTAAATACTCTCATTCGCTCGCCACCAGCCTCGTATACGCCCCTCCAAGCGCCATCAGCTCCTTGTGTGTGCCGCGCTCAACCACCACGCCCTTTTCCAGCACGATGATCTCGTCGCAATCGCGGATGGTGGACAAACGGTGGGCGATGACGATGGAGGTGATGCCCCTGTCGCGGATGGCGCGGACCACGTCATATTCGGTCTTGGCATCCAGGGCGCTGGTGGCCTCGTCCAGTATGATGACGGAGGGGTCCTGGGCCAGCACCCGGGCGATCTCCAGCCGCTGGCGCTGCCCGCCGGACAGGTCGCGGCCGTTCTCGGTCAGCATGGCCTGGTAGCCGCCCTGGCGTTGCATGATGTCCTCGTGCAGCTGGGCGTCCCTCGCGGCCAGGATCACCTCGAAATCCTCGATGGACCTGTCCCACATGCGGATGTTGTTGGCGATGGTATCCTCGAAGAGTATGATGTCCTGGTCCACCACGGCCACCGACCCGGTGAACACCGCCCGGGGAATTTCCCCGATGGCCTTGCCGTCAAACAGGATCTCCCCCTCCCAGGGCTGGTACAGGCCGGAGATCAGCTTGGAGATGGTGGACTTGCCGCTGCCGCTGCCGCCCACGATGGCCACCTTGCTTCCGGGCCGGATGTCCAGGGAGAAGTCCTGCACCACCGGGTTGCCCAGCGGGGAATAGCCGAAGGTGACGTGCTTCAGCTCCACGTGGCCCTTCAACTTAGTGAAGTCCGCATCGGCGTCGGCGGGGGTCTCACGCACGTAGGGGTCGTCGGGATACTGCATCACGTCCTCCACCCGCTCCATGTCGGTGCGCAGCTCCTGGATGGTCTGGCCCGCCTCGATCAGCGTGCGGGCCGGCTCCATGAACGAGGTCAGGAACCCCTGGAACACAGCGATCATGCCCAGGGTAAAGTGGCCGTCCATGGCGAACAGCACTCCAAAGAACAGCACCGCGTAGTTCGCTGCCATGCCAATGAAGGCGGGGATGATGCCCATGGTGGCGCTCATGTGGGAGAATTTCACGGTCTGGGTGTTCACCGAGGCCTGGTAGCCGGCCCAGCGGCGGAAGAAGCCCGCCTCGGCCCCGGCGGCGCGGATGGTCTCGGTCATGCTGATGCCCGCCAGCGTGGCGGAGGCCAGCTTGCCCTCGTCCCGCAGCTGCACCCGGGTCAGGTTCACCCGCTTTTCGGAGATGATCCGGGCCATCACCAGGTTCACCAGCACCGACGCCAGCCCGATCAGCGTCAGAAACGGGCTGTAGCGCAGCATCAGCACCAGGTAAAACAGCATCATCACGGTATTCAGCGCCAGCGGAGCCAGCGTGTTCACGATGGCGGCGGAAATGCTGCCGTTGGATGCCTGGCGCTGCAATATATCGCCGGTCAGCCGCTGGGAGAAGAACGCCATGGGCAGGCGCATCACCTTCCACATGTAGGTGGTGCTGCCCATCACGGCCATCTTGCCGTCGATGCGCAGGCTGTAGACCCGCTGGACCCACTCCACCACCAGCTGTAGCACACACAGTATCGCCATCACCGCGATGAACGGGTTCAGCCAGGTCGCGTCCCGCCCGGGCAGCAGCCGGTCGTAGAAGATGCGGGACATCACCGGGTTGATGAGCTCGAACAGGTAGGTGATGATCGTGGTCAGCGCCACGAACGCCGCTGCCGCGCCGGCGCCCTTCAGCCGCCGCCGGGCGTATTCCAGCATGCTCTTGCGCTTGCCCGAGGGCACGAAGCCCTCGCCGGGGGCCACCGTGATGCAGACCCCGGTGAAGCCCTCGTCGAACTGCTCCATGCTCAGCTTCACCACGCCCCGGGCCGGGTCGTTCAATATGGCCTTGTTGCCCTTGAACCCGTCCAGCACCACAAAGTGGTCGAAATTCCAATGGATGATGCAGGGGAAGGTGGCGTTTTCCCGCAGCGCGTCCAGCTCCATGCGGTAGCCGTGGACCTCGAAGCCGTAGTGCCGCGCCGCCAGCATCACGTTTTTCGCGTTGGAGCCGTCCCTCGACACGCCGCAATCCAGGCGCACCTGCTCCAGGGGCACCCACTTGCCATAGTAGGCCATCACCATGGCCAGGCAGGCCGCGCCGCACTCCAGCGCCTCCATCTGCATGACCACCGGCACCTTCGCCACGCCCTTCTTCAGGGGCTGCGTGTTATTCTTTTTCAACATCGGTATTTACTCCATCGTCGTCTTACCCTGTGACGGCAGATTGCCGCAAACATCGCCTGCGTCCGGCCGGTCCGCTCATTCCTCGTCCGACCGTCTGAACAGGAAGCTGATCGGGGTGACGGTCTCGGTGACAATCTTGACGTCATGGGTGCCCGGGGCCAGCTTCTCCCCGTCCTCCGGCAGCTCCGCCAGCACCTGCAGCGCGTTCTCCGCCTGGAAAATCATGTCGACCTTCGCCTCCCGGTCCGCCACCCGCACCACCATGCCCGGCGACACCAGCGATTTCTGGGAAAGGGGCAACTCGATCTGCAGCAGCAGGCCGTCCTCTTCCACGGTCGCCTGCCCTGGGATCGTGGATTCCACGTTCACCAGCGCCGACGATATGATCAGCCCCGCCAGCAGCAGGATCACCGCCGCCAGCACCATCCACGTTCCCGGCGTCGTGACCCGCATGTAATCCTGCAGCTGCTCCGGCGAAGCGATACGCTCCACGCTCTTCTCACGAAAGACCTGCTTTTCCATAATGATTCCTCCTGTTTGAGAGTCGGAAATTCTGATTTATCGAGCTCAGCTCGATAAATCAGAATTTTTCACGGTATCCGCTCAAAATCCCCCAGTCCCCGGAAGATCCGGGTCAGGGTGAACCTGATTCGCTCCTTCAATCCCAACGCGTCCCTGAACCGCCGGTACGCCCTCAGGCCCGCGTCGATGTGCTCCCGCTTCAGGGGCTGCCGGCCATAGCTGGCGTCGGACACGGCCTCGGCGAATTCGGCGAAATCCCCGCTCTTCAGCTGCTCCGACACCCGTCCGGCAAAGGCCACTGGGGGCTCGCCACCCATGGGAGCCTGGCCCAGGTGGGCCAGCACCGTCAGGTTGGCGCGGTACAGTATCATCGCCGCCTCCGGATAGCCGCGCACCGCGCCGCACAGCGCGGCGGGGTCGCTCAGCCGCAGGCGCTTGCGCACCCAGCGGACGGCCGCCACCGTAAGCGCCGCCAGCGCCAGCAGGAGCAGCAGCCACCACGGCCCGCCCCGGCGCGCCCCCTCCGGCGGGGTTGCGCTGTCGTCCTCGGGAGGATCGGCGTCCTCCGGCGCGTCATCGGGCACGTCCTGGGCCCCGGGGTCCTCCCCCGGCTCGGGCGTGGGCGTGTCCTCCGGTTCCTCCGGCGGCAGGCCGCCGTCCGGCTCCGGGCTGGGGGTGGGCGCGTCCCCGGCGGGATTGTAATCGCCGTCGCTGCCCAGGCCGCCGCCCCCGGCAAAGTCGTCGCCGGTGCCCGCGTCCCCCGTATCCGGGGTCTGGGGCGTCACACCCGAACCGCTGGTACCGCCGGTGGCATCGAAGGGAATCCAGCCCACGCCCCTGAAGTACACCTCGCACCAGGCGTGGGCGTTCTCGCCGGTGAGCACCTCCACGCCGGGGCGGGCCAGGTAGCCCTCCACATACCGGGTGGGCAGGCCCGCCATGCGCCCCATCACGGCCATGGCCGAGGCGTAATAGCTGCAATAGCCCTCCCGGGTGTCCAGCAGGAAGTGGGACACGAAGTCCCGGCCCCTGGGCGGCATGTCGGGCTGGAGGGTGTAGCGCATGTTCCCACGGAGGTAGTTCATGATAGCCACGGCCCGGTCGAAGGGGTTCTCCGTCCCCTCGATGGCCCGCATGGTCAGCGTGTACACCCCACCGTCGATGCCCTCGGGCAGGTGGATATGCTGCTCCAGGATATCCTGCCAGCGGTCATCCGCCGCACCTTCACCGTCGATCACCGCCTGCCGCAGGGCCTCGTTCAGCTCCGGCAGCAGCGCCCGGAGGCGATAGCTGTCCCCCCGCTGTACATCCCGGGACAGGAACACCTCGCCGGCGGTGTTGTAGTACACGGCGGTGGACAGGTCCATCTGGAAGCCGTCCATCATCCCGGGCACGAACAGCGTGGACGTGCCCTTCGACAGCATCTCCACCGACACGTCCGTGCGCAGGATCGCGTCGTCCAACGCCACCTGTGGGGAAAACAGCCGCTCACGGGTGGTCCGGTGGGTCATGTCGTAGTACAAAAACCGGCTCTTGGGCACGGTGTCCACCCAACTGTAGCCGGTGTAGGCCGTGCGAATCGCGCCCCGCAGCAGTGCGTCGGCGTCGGTGTGCACCCGCATCACCGGATCGGTGTGGGGCTGGGCCGGACCGCCCAGCATCGACACCACCGCGTCCCCCACCTCGCCGGCGTGGTCGTAGCCCTCCTCGTTGATGGAAAAGGCGATGCGCTCGTGGGTGAAGCGGAAATACTGCTCGAACATGCCCCGAACCCTCTCGGCGGCATCCGCCAGGGGCTTCCAGGTCAGCCGGTCCCCCGGTACCAGCGCCACCGCGATGGCCAGCGCCACCGCCGCCGGCACCAGCACACGCAGGGCCTTGTAATCCCGCTGTACGCCGCCGGTCAGCGCGAAAGCCGCCGCAGCAGCGATCAGTCCCGGCACCGCCGCGCCCAGCGACGCCGATTCCGACATCGCGTGGCAGGCCACCAGCACCCCCAGCAGCAGCACGATGGACACGCTGACGAACTCGCTGTGGTTCAGCAGGGCGAAGAACAGCACCCCGAAGGTGAATCCCGCGCAGGTCAGCAGCAGCCTGCCACCCTCAGCCGCCCTTGCCGCGTCTGCGGGCTGCCCCGCCCAGGACGCGAACAGTGCCTTCAGTCCGGTCAGCCCCGCCCCATGGGTAGCCAGGTATACCCCCGCCACCGCCACAAACCCCAGCGACGCCAGCACGGCGCCGCCGGTCAGCGTGCCCGACACGCACAGTGCCACCGCCGCGAAGGCCGCGCCATACAGCGCTGCCGTACTCACCGCCACGCCCAGCGCCGAAGCCGCCACCGCCGTCGCGCTTCCTGCGAACAGCAGCGCCAGCACCGCCGCGATCAGCCCGCGCTCCAGCCGGGATCTGTTGGTCAGGTTCTTGTTGCTCATGCCGATGCCTGTATTACAACCTTTCGTCTGTGGAATGAGGGGACGGTTCCTTATTCCACTTTTTCAGATCATCAAGATGGAATAAGGAACCGTCCCCTCATTCCAAAGTCCACGGGTCCAACCGCTCAGCCATCACGCCGCCCATCTTCAGCCGTTCGATCATCGCCATGCTCTCCTCCCGGTCGTCGTCGGACACCCATACCAGCCGCGTCGCCACGCCGGATTGCTGCATCCGAAGGGCGATGTCGGCGATGCGGGTGGTCAGCCGCGCCGTCACGAGCACCGCGCCGCCGGTGCGTTGGAACCGCCCCAGCATCAGCGTCAGCACCTGCTCGAAGCCGTAGGGGCTGTCAAAGGCGCAGCGCAGCATGGCGTCGGCAAAGGCGGGCAGGTCGGCGGGGAACTGCCCCGCGATCTCACTGGGCCGCGCCCCCACCAGGGGCATGCGCACGGGGTCGCCGGCCCTCAGCTGGGCCTGGGCCGCCCCCAGCGCCGCCTCGCAGACGCAGTCCTCCAGGGTCAGCTGCATGTCCCGCAGGGCTGTCACCTGCTGCAGATCGGGGATGACGAGGGTGTCAGGCCGCGCCGTCTCCTCGTAGGTGCGCACCAGCAGCTCCCGCTTGCGCAGCGACAGCTTCCAGTGTACCTTTTTCAGCTCGTCTCCCTCCTGCCAGGCCCGAACGTCCGAGGGCGAGGCGTTGTCCTCCGCCGCCCGCCGGATTACCCGCGGGCCCTGGTCGGCGCTGTTCAGCCGCAGGGGACTCGCCGCCCGGGCCTTGGGGACGACCTCCAGCCTGACCAGCCGCAGCCCCGGCCGCCGGCCCAGGGTCACCAGCCCGAAGGCGTCGGTGACGCTCAGCCGCGCCACACCCACCTCGTATACCCCCCGATGGGGGCATTCGATCACCTGGCGGAAGGTGCGCCGGGCAAAGGGCGGGCAGGAGACGTTCACCTCCTGGTTGGGCGCGTAGGCCGAGGGCACACTCAGCCGCACCCGTATCGCCGCCACCGGCAGCGGACAGGCGTGGCGCACGGTGAACACCGCCGGGATGCGCTCGCCCCGCTCCACCCGGGTCGCCACCCCCTTCAGCGTCACCCGCAGCGTAACCAGCGTCCACAGCACGGCAACAAAGCCCAGCAGCAGCATCGCCAGCAGGGCGTAAAACACCAGGTAGTAAAGCCGCGTGCCCGTGCTCAGCCCCGCCGCCAGCATCGCCAGCATTACCAGGGCATAGCCCGCGAGACGGGGGCAGAGTAGTGTCATAAGAACCTCGTTTATTGGAGAACTTAATCATCAGAGTCCAGAGTCTAGCGACAGTTGACCCCCGACACCTGTTGAATATCAGAATTCCGTCAGGATTTCATCCTGATCTCAACTCTAATCTCTCAACGCTTTGTATGAGCAGCTTCACTGCCCTTTGACCTTCACCGGCACCTGCACATTCCCCATCACATTGCCCAGCACCCTTTGGGCGGTCATGTTGCGCATACGCGCCTCGGGGGAAAGCACCAGCCTGTGGGCCAGCACGGGCTCGGCCATGCGCTGCACGTCCTCGGGCTTGACGAAATCCCGCCCGTCCAGCAGGGCGTTGGCCTGGGCAGCCCGCAGCAGGGAAATCGCCCCGCGGGTGGACACCCCCAGCTGCAACGCCCCGCTCTTTCGCGTGGCAGCAGCGATGGCGGAGACGTACACCCGCAGCTCCTTCGCCGCGTACACCTTCTCCACCTCCTCCTGCAATCGCAGGATGTCGGCGCTGTTGCAGATGGGCTTCAGCTCCTCCATGGGCCGTTGGCCGGTGGTGTAGCGCTCCAGGATCTCCGCCTCCTCCTGGGGCGTGGGATAGCCGATGGCCACCCGCATGAAGAAGCGGTCCAGCTGGGCCTCGGGCAGCGGATAGGTGCCCACGAAGTCCACCGGATTCTGGGTGGCCAGCACGATGAAGGGCCGGGGCATGGCGTAGGTCACGCCGTCCACCGACACCTGGCCCTCCTCCATCACCTCCAACAGCGACGACTGGGTCTTGGGCGAGGTGCGGTTGATCTCGTCCGCCAGCACGATCTGGCTCATGATCATGCCCGGGCGGTATTCCAGCTCGCCGGTCTTGAAGTTGGCGATGGAAAAGCCGGTGATGTCGCTGGGGGTGATGTCCGGGGTAAACTGGATGCGCTTGAACGAGCAGTCCAGCGACCGCGCCAGCGCGCTGGCCAAGGTGGTCTTGCCCACCCCGGGCACGTCCTCGATCAGCACGTGGCCCCGGCAGAGTATGGCCACCATCATCAGCTGTATGGCGTCCTCCTTGCCCACGATGACCTTGCCCACGTTCTTCGTCAGCAGCTGGGCGAAACGCTGTGTAACCTGCATAGGTTGACCTCTTTCTTTGTCGCGTTGAGGGATAAATTCTGATTTGTCGCAACGCGACAAATCAGAATTGCCTTTCTCCCTACATATCCAATGATAGTATACCTTTTTACTCCCCGATTTACAAGAAGAACTGTCCAAAACCCCATCTATGTGCTATAATATTAAACGGGAAGTCGCAATTCCGCCGGGTTTAAGCCCCGGTCGGCAAGCCTCCCCTGCAAGAGAATGTCATCAACTTAAGGAATCGTACTATAACTGCACAACATAATACGCGCCGTAGCGGCGGCCCTAAAGGACTAACTTCGTGTCGCAATTTGCCGCCACAGAAGATGCCACGGCGACTGATAGTCGCCGCTACGGAGGTCCTGACGCTTGTTGTGAATTCTTTTCCCATTACAGCTTTTGCTAAGTTGATGACATTGCCTGCAAGGGGAGGTGGCCCCTCAGGGGCCGGAGGGGTTCCACTCTGTAACATGGAGGCGTCGCCATGATCGCGGGCATCGGGCTGGACCTGTGTAAAATCGAGCGGATGAAGAAGGCCATCGAACGGCCCCGCTTTGTGGAGCGGGTGTTCACCGCCGCAGAGGCTGAACGCATCCGCGCCGCCTCCGAAATCCGGCGGGCAGAGATCGCCGCGGGGCTGTTCGCCGCCAAGGAGGCCGTGTCAAAAGCCCTGGGTACCGGCCTCGCGGGCATCGGCACCGCCGAGATTGAAATCACCCCCGACGCCGCCGGCCGCCCCCGCTGCGCCCTGTCCGGCAAGGCCCACGACCGCGCCCGCGCCCTATGCGGCGAAGGCTACACCGTCTGGGTGTCCATCACCCACGAGGCCGGCGTAGCCGCGGCGACAGCGATATTAGAATCAGCGTAGCTGTTCGGTTGTAAAAAAATTCTGATTTGTCGCAACGCGACAAATCAGAATTTGCATCACGATTTAAGAGAGGTACCTATGAAGCCACTCATCACCCCGTCACAGATGCGCGCCATGGAGCAGCGCTACTTCGCCGAAACCGGCACCCCCTCCATCGACCTGATGGAGCGGGCCGCCCGGTGCCTGAACGTGGCCATCGCCCGCCACTACAAGCTGGAGCGGAGGGTGTACTTCGCCTGCGGTCCCGGCGGCAACGGCGGCGACGGCTATGCCTGCGCCCGGATGTACGCGAAGATCGGCGGCAGATGCGCCCTGTTTTCCGCTGCCCCGCCGAAGACCCCGGACGCCATCGCAAACCGGGAGCGGGCCCTGGCCATGGGCATCCCGGAGCTGGCCCCCGACGCCGACGTCCCCGCCCCGGAAATCTGGGTGGACGCCCTGTACGGCACGGGCCTGTCCCGGGCCCCCGAGGGTCCCGCGGCTTCGTTGATCCGGCGCATGAACGCCGACCGCCGTATGGGCGCGAAGCTGGTGGCTGTTGACATCCCCTCGGGGCTGAACGGCATGACCGGCGCGGCCTTCGACCCCTGCGTGGAGGCCGATCTGACCGTCACCTTCCAGTTTGAAAAGACAGGTCACGCCCTGGCCGACGGCCTGGACCGGTGCGGCGAAATCGAGGTCGAGGACATCGGCATCCCCGAATCCTTCTTCCCCGAGGCCATGGCGCGGCTCATGGAACCGGCGGACGTCGCCGCGCTGCTGCCCCGCAAGCCCCGCAACGCCCACAAGGGCAGCAACGGCCACGCCCTGATCGTGGCAGGCTCGGTGGGCATGGCGGGGGCGGCCTCCCTCTGCGCCCGCTCGGCGCTGCGCTCGGGGGTCGGACTGGTGACGGTCGCCTGCCCGGCGTCCATCGTGCCCATCGTCCAGACGCTGGCTCCCTGCGCCATGGCGATACCGCTTCCGGAGGCTGGCGGCGCCATCGCCCCGGAAGCGGTGGAGGTCCTGAAACCGGCGCTGGCGGGCAAGCACGCCCTGGCCTGTGGCTGTGGGCTGTCCCGCCGGGCCGCGCCCGGGGTGCTGAAGCTGCTGCTGGAGAGCGGCATCCCCGCGCTGTTCGACGCCGACGGGCTGAACCTGATCGCGGCGGACGACGCCCTGAGGGGCCTGCTGCGCCCCCACCACCTGATCACCCCCCACCCCGGCGAGGCGGCGCGGCTGCTGAATCGGCCCGTCGCCGACCCGCTGGCCGACGCCCTGGCCCTCTCCGGCCTGGGCTGTCAGGCGCTGTTGAAGGGCGCAACCACGGTCATACCCGTGGACGGTGTGCCCTGGCTCAGCGCCAGCGGATGCGCGGGCATGGCCAAGGGCGGCAGCGGCGATGTGCTGACGGGCCTCGCCGTCGGCCTGATGGCCCAGTGCGCCGCCCCGGGCACATCCCTCACCGGCGCGGCCCTGGCAAAATGCGCCGCCGCCGCCAGTGAGATCCACGGCCGCGCCGGCGAGCTGGCCCAGGCGAAGCTGGGCGTCCGGGGCATGTGCGCCTCGGACCTGGTGGACGCCCTGCCGGAGGCGATGAATTCATATGCATAGCCTCTGCCGCGCCCTCCGCACGGCGGCGACGGCGGCGCTGCCCGCGGGGGCCTTCCTGCGCCGGGATCGGGGGGACGCCCTGTTCATCACCAACGCCCCCCGGCTCGAGCCCCTCACGGACTGGTCCATACCGCTGGCCGGGGCCGGTTTTCACTGTACCGGGACCGACGGCCTGCTGCGGCTGTGGCCCGCGGAAGACTGGCTGACCCGCCTGGAGGACGCGTCCCCCGACCCTCCGGACGACCTGTGCCGCACTTTATTCCGCTTCCGGAGCCTCCCCCCGGACGGCGAAAGCCTGAAGCTGTTCGCCCGGGGCCTGCGCTGCCTGGACGGCGGCGAGGGCGCGGCTGGCTTCGACCGGCGGCTGCGCCAGCGGGCGGCAGTGTGCCTGCGAATGAACGCCCTGAACCCCGACGATCCCCCCCGCGGCGGCGGCCTGTACGCCTGTGCGCTGCTCGACCATGAACTGGAGGTGCAATACCGATGAAACTGAGATGGCTCGGCCACTCCTGCTTTGAACTGACGCTGCCCGGCGGCGTCATCGTCACCGACCCCTACGACGACACCGTGGGCTATCCCCCGCTCCGCGTCCGCGCCGACGCGGTCCTGTCCAGCCACGGCCACTTCGACCACAACTACTTTCAGGCCGTGGAGGGCGACCCCGCGATCCTGAACACCCCCGGCGTCCATGAGGCCTGCGGCGCGAGGATCACCGCCGTGTCCGCCTTCCACGACGACGCCCGGGGCGCGAAGCGGGGCGATAACCTGATCCACCTGATCGAGGCCGAGGGCCTGCGCATCGCCCACCTGGGCGACCTGGGCCACCAGCCCGACACCGACGAACAGCGGGCAGCCCTGTCGAACCTTGACGTGATGCTGATCCCCATCGGCGGCACCTTCACCATCACCACCCCCGAGGCGGTGAAGCTGATCGACACCTTCAAGCCCCGCTGCGCCATCGCCATGCACTTTCGCAACCGCTGCTGCCACTTCAACATCACTGATGAAGCCGAATTTGTCCGCCTCACCGGCGCGAAAGCACTGCCCAACGCGGTCGAAATCACCAAGGACGCCCCGACGGGCTGCTGTGTGATGGAGATTTGAAATTCTGATTTATCGAGCTCTGCTCGATAAATCAGAATTTACTCCTCATTTCCCTCGGCCCAGCCCTTGCTGCGCTCCACGGCCCTGTGCCAGTGGTGCAGCAGGGTGTTGCGCTGCTTTTCATCCATACCGGGAGTAAACGCCCGGTCCACGGCCTGCAGGCCCTTCAAATCCCGGTCGTTCCACAGCCCCACGGCCCGCCCGGCCAGCATGGCCGCGCCCATGGCGGTGGTCTCGATCACGGTGGGCCGGATCACCTGGGCGTTCATCACGTCCGCCTGGAACTGCATCAGGAAGTTGTTGGCGCTGGCCCCGCCGTCCACCCGCAGGGCGACGGTGTCGATGCCGGCGTCGGATTCCATGGCCTCGATCACATCCACCGACTGGTAGGCGATGGATTCCAGCGCGGCCCGCACGATGTGGGCGCGGTTCGCGCCGCGGGTCAGACCCACCAGCGTGCCCCGACTGTACATGTCCCAATGGGGCGCGCCCAGGCCGGTGAAAGCGGGCACGAAGTAGACCCCGCCGTTGTCCGGCACCTCCAGGGCCACGGGCTCGGTCTCGGCGGCGGACTGCACCAGCTTCAGCTCGTCCCGCAGCCACTGGACCACCGCGCCGCCCACGAACACGCTGCCCTCCAGGGCGTAGACGGGCTTGCCGTCCATGCGCCAGCCGATGGTGGTAATCAGGTTGTGGGTGGAATGCACCGGGGACTCACCGGTGTTCATCAGCACAAAGCAGCCCGTGCCGTAGGTGTTCTTGCACATGCCCTGGGTGAAGCAGCCCTGGCCGAACAGCGCCGCGTGCTGGTCGCCCGCCATGGCCGCCAGCGGGATCTCCCGACCCAGTATGGCCTTGTCCAGCATCCCCACCACCTTGGAGCTGTCCACCACCTCAGGCAGCAGCGCCTCGGGAATATCCATGGCGCGAAGCAGGTCGTCGTCCCAGCGCTGGGCGTAGATGTTGTACAGCATCGTGCGGGAGGCGTTGGTGGCATCCGTCACGTGCACATGGCCGGCGGTCAGGTTCCAGGCCAGGAAACTGTCCACGGTGCCGAAGCAAAGCTCACCCCTCTCCGCCCGCTCCCGGGCGCCGGGAATGCTCTCCAGCATCCATTGCAGCTTCGTGCCGGAAAAATAGGCGTCCGGCACCAGGCCCGTGCGGTCCCGCAGCAGGTTGCCCAGGCCGTCCTGCTTCAGCCGCTCCACCAACGGCGCGGTGCGGCGGCACTGCCACACGATGGCGTTGCCCAGCGGCGCGCCAGTGGCCCGGTCCCACAGCAGCGTGGTCTCCCGCTGGTTGGTGATGCCCACCGCCTCGATGTCCGCCACGTCGATGCCCGCCTTCTCCACCGCCCGCTTCAGCGACGCAATCTGGCTGTCCAGTATGTCCTGGGGCCGGTGCTCCACCCAGCCCGGATGGGGGTAGATCTGGGCAAATTCGATGTTGTGGGACGCCACCATGCGCCCCTTCCCGTCAAACACCACCGCCCGGGAGCTGGTCGTCCCCTGATCCAGCGCAACGATGTACTTCATGTCAAATCCTCCCCATATTGATTTCATTGCCTTTGGCAGTGGGAAATTCCGATGGTGTCAGTCAGGAACCGGGGGATGACTCCCTCTGTCAGCCTGCGGCTGACAGCTCCGCCCGAGGGCATGGCTGCGCATGCCTCGGGGAGGAGGCCTTAAAGAGGCCCTGTTTCACCCGGAGGTATCCGGGAAAGTCCGTCACACCACGTCCTGACTAACGCCATTCTGATTTATCGGGCCGTACCCAATAAATCAGAATGGCTCCACTGCCTCACAATCCAACCTCTTTCACTCCACGCCGCATATCTCATCGATGCGCTTTAGCTCTTCGTCGCTGAAGCGGCAGTTTTGTATGGCCCTGACATTGTCCAGGATCTGCTCGGGCCTGGACGCACCGATGAGCACCGAACAGACGTCGCCGTCCTTCAGTATCCAGGCCAGCGCCATCTCGGCCAGGGTCTGGCCCCGCTCCCGGGCGACGTCGTCGAGGGCGCGGATCTGCTGTAGGCGCGCTTCGGTCAGGCTGTCGGACCTCAGGAAGCGTCCGTCCCGGCCGATGCGGCTATCCGCGGGAATGCCCTTCAGGTAACGATCGGTCAACAGGCCCTGAGCCAGCGGGCTGAAAGCGATGATGCCCATGCCGTTTTCACGGCACCAGGCCTTCACGCCGTCCTGCTCGATGGTACGGTCGAATATGGAATAGCGGCGCTGGTTCACGATCAGCGGGCAGCGCAGCTGGCGCATGATTTCCACCGCCCGGGCGGTCTGCTCCCGGTCGTAATTGGAGATGGCCGCGTACAGCGCCCGGCCGCTCTTGACGATGAAGTTCAGCGCCTCCATGGTCTCCTCCAGCGGGGTCTCCGGGTCCATGCGGTGGTGGTAGAAGATATCCACGTAGTCCAGCCCCAGCCGCTTCAGGCTCTGGTCGCAGCTGGCCACCAGGTACTTCCTGCTGCCCCAGTTGCCGTAGGGGCCGTCCCACATGTCGTAGCCCGCCTTGGAGGCGATCACCAGCTCGTCCCGGTGGGGCTTGAAATCCTCCCGCAGGATGCGGCCGGCGTTGATTTCCGCGCTGCCGGGGACGGGGCCGTAGTTGTTGGCCAGGTCGAACTGGGTGATGCCATTGTCGAAGGCCGTGCGGCACATGGCCTTCATGTTGTCGTAATTGCCGTTGGAGCCGAAGTTGTGCCAGAAGCCCAGCGATACCGCCGGGAATTTCAATCCGCTCCTGCCCACGCGATTGTAGGCCATGGTGTCGTAGCGGCCGCCGTCGGCCCGATAGACGTTCGCGATGTCCGCCATAAATGCGTCCCTCCTTGTATAAACCTCTCCGACCCTACAGCAGCAGCGCCGCGGCGTCGGCAATGATTTGGGCGTGGTCGAAGGCCAGCCTCTGTCCCCCGGGCAGCGCCGCCGCCGCGGGGCCGTCCTCCGGCAGGGCCACATCGAACCAGCCGGCCTCGGCCGCGTCGTCGTCGGCCACGGCCTCCAGCTGCCCTTCCACCCGGGTTCCGTAGGCCGCGGACACGGTCCAGCCCCGGGGATCGCGGCCCGGCGCGCTGTAGATGCCCACCAGGCGCAGCGCCAGCCCGGTCAGGCCGGTCTCCTCCTGAAGCTCCCGGGCCGCGGTGGCTTCAATGGTCTCCCCCTGGTCCGCAAAGCCGCCGGGCAGCGCCCAGCAGCCCAGGTACGGGTGCCCGCCCCGGCGGATCAGCAGCACCTTCCACCCTTCCCCCGCCCGGGCGAAGATACAGATATCCGCGGTAAGGGCCGGCTTGGGATAGTTCTTCTTTTGATAGGCCGCGATGGCCTCCGATTCGGTAAGCCCCCGCTTGTCACGCAGCTCAGTCATATGATCGTCTCCTTCGTCAGCACTCCGCTGAACCGTGGCGCATTGAATCGCCTTATAAACAGGTCGCACTTGCACATGAAAATATAAAATATATTCCGTCCGCAGCCGGACAGGCCCTCGTAGTTCGCCTGGCCCTTTGCGATGATCACATCGGCGGCATCCACCTCGGCCCGGGCTTCAGCGGAAATGCGGGTCAGCACCGCGCCGGGCAGGTCGCAGCCGCTGCCGAGCACCGCCTGGGCCACCTCTCCCATGCCCACCTGTACGGCGTCCTCGACGGTGGCATCGTTCACCACGGGCGCGCCCCGCAGGATCACGGCCACGCGCAGCTTCGGGTTCATCCGGCGTAGGGTCCTGAGCAACACCTTGTCTGTGACGATCTCGCCGCAGTTGTCGGTGAAAAACGCCAGCCGCCTTGCCCGCAGGGCCTCACACCGCAGGGCCTCCAGCGTGGCCGCGTCCACGGCCATGCCGTCCACCGCCTCCAGCCGGCGGCGCAGCTCATCCTCGTCCACGTCCCCCAGGGCCGCAAAGTCGATGTAGTTGCCCACCATGGCATATTGCACCGCCCGGGCCAGCGGATCCGGCGCGGCGTCCACGTCGGCCTGCATCGCCACCTCCAGCTCAAGCATCAGGGCGTTAAACCGGCGCTTGATGTCGGCATAGTCCCGCTCCGGGCCAAAGACGTCCCGGTAAATCGCGCTGACGTCGGCGTTCACCTCCGGTGAACTGTACGCCCGCCCGTTCTCGATGGCCAAGCGGACGCGGCGCTGGTACTCCGCCACCCGCTCCGGCGCGGCCCCTGCGGGAAAGTTGTTCAGCTTCTTGCGCAACAGGCAGGCGACGCATCCCTCGTTCAAAAGCATTCGCTCAACCTCCTGTTCGAGAAATTCTGATTTGTCGCGGGCTTGCGCCCGCTTGGCGGGGGAACTGCTTCCCCCGCCAATACCTCCAGGGGCCTGCCGGCCCGTTCTCGCTGAAAACAGTCCACTGGACTGTTTTCCGGGCGCTCGAACCCCCTTTGACAGATTTGCCTGAAAT
>JAFWEL010000088.1 GCA_017512905.1 Clostridia bacterium | reverse complement strand
GGCGGCCCAGGAGCCGCCGCTACAACACGAACGATTTCGATGTGTTCGCGGCAGCAGCCATTCCTGTTCCCTGTTGACTGTTCCCTGTTCCCTTTGCACTACACTTTGCGATTCCACCAACACCCCGATAAATCAGAATTTATCAACCCCGCCCTCCAGGCCCTGGCGCAGCTTTTCCAGGGCCTTTTTTTCGATGCGGGAGACGTAGCTGCGGGAGATGCCCAGTCGGGCGGCGACGCGGTGCTGGGGCCAGGGGTCGCCGTCCTCGAGGCCGTAGCGCAGGCGCAGCACCTCCCGCTCCCGGTCTGTCAGCGCCCGGTCCATCAGCCGGAGGGCGCGGCCGGATTCGATGGCGGTCTCCGCGGCGTCGGGCACCAGGTCCGGGTCGGTGCCCAGCAGGTCGTCCAGCTGCAGGTCATTGCCCTCGCTGTCCTGGCCCACGCGCTCGCCCACCAGCACGACGTTCCGGTTTTTGCGGTTGGCCCGGAAGAACATCAATATCTCGTTTTCGATGCACCGGGAGGCGTAGGCCGTCAGCCGGCCAGCCTCGGGGCGGAAGGTGTGCACCGCCTTGATCAGCCCCAGGGAGCCCAGGGACACCAGGTCGTCCTGGTCCACCCCGGGCTGGCTGTACTTCCGGGCGATGTGGGCCACCAGGCGCAGGTTGTGCTCGATCAGGGCGTTGGCCGCGTCGCCGTCCCCGGCCTGCATCCGCTGAAGCAGCGCACGCTCCTCCTCCGGCGGCAGGGGCTTGGGGAAGGACGACCGGGCGCTCAGGTGCAGCAGCAGCAGCCACCCGCTCTTCGACAGCCACAGCAGCATTTCGGGCAAAAACATAGGGCTTACCTCCTTGTCGATGGGAAGTCTGCCCTACATTCTATGCGGTTTTTGTCGATTCGTGCCTGGGGCGGCGGGTTGCCTCCGTTACGGCGTCGTCTGCTTTGCGGCCTGCTGGCGGTCGTACTCCTCCCACAGCGGGCGGTACAGGGCCACGTTGGCCTCGTGCTCCGCCTTGGAGACGGAGAAGGCCAGCTTGCCGGAGTTGGGCTCCGTGGCGCAGAAGTAGAGGTAGCCGTCCTTGATATACTCCATGTCCGGCAGCATGGCCGCCTCCAGCGCCGCCGCCGACGGGTTGCAGATGGGTCCGGCGGGCAGCGCGGGCATGAAATAGGTGTTGTAGGCGTTCTGCTGGGCGATCTCCTCGTCGGAGAGGGCCAGCTTGTGTTCGCCGCTGAGGTAGGTGACGGTGGGGTCGCTCTCCAGCTTCATGCCCTGGGCCAGCCGGTTGTGGAACACCGCGGAAACCCGGGCGTAGTCCTCCCGGTTGGCGGCCTCCTTTTCGATCATCGAGGCCAGCGTGACGGTCTGGTCCATGGTCAGGGTGCTGTTGTACTTCTCCACCTCGTGGTAAACGCCCGCCTCGTCGGTGTAATACTCGCTGTGGTCGGCGTAGAACACGTTGTCCACCACCTTGTTGTGCTGGTTCAGCAGCGTGCGGATGATGCTCTCGGCGGTGGCCGAGACGAAGATCCGGTAGGTGTCCGGGGCCAGGTAGCCCTCCAGGGCGTACTTGCGGCCCTGCAGCGCGCCGTGGTTCTGGGCGTCCCGCAGGGCGTAGCTGCTGCCCACGAAGCGGTCCACGTCATTGCACAGGCGCAGGAATTCGCCGGTGTCCTCCAGGGCCCCGATGTCCACCAGGTATTTGGCGATGTCCTCCGCCGTCCAGCCGGGCACGATGGTGATCACCCGCTCGTTGGTCTGGCTGCCGGAGGTCAGCTCGTCGATGATCTCGCCGGTGTTCATGCCCGGGGAGAGCTTGAAGGTGCCGTAGCTCAGGGCGTTGGTCAGCCCCCGGAACTGCACCATGTACTTGAAGACGCGGCTGTCCCGCAGCAGGTTCGCCGCCTGCAGGCGCGCGCCGATCTGGGTGACCGTCTCGCCGTCGTCGATCTGGAAGGTGACCACCTCGGCGCTGTCCGCCGACACCGGGGCAAAGAAGGCGTTGTAGACGCGGTCATAGCCCACCGACACCATGCCGATGACCATCAGCGCGCTGCACAGGAAGATCAGCAGGGGCCTGACGATCTTCCACAGCCAGGCATACCAGTACATGCCGTACTCCCGGTCCTCGTGCAGGGCGCGGATGCTGTATTTTTCCGACTGGAAGAGCGGCCTGCGCTGCCGCGTACCGCGCTTCTTACGCTTTTTTGCCATTTGAGCCTCCAAAGGGGTCCCTTATCCCTGGGACAGCATGTCCAGGTCGATGCCCGCCACGTCGGCGAGGATCTTGAAGATGTCCGACAGCATCCGCTGGAAGCGGAATTCCGCCATCATGTAGGCGCTGACGTCCGGGTTGAACTGGAGTAGCGCGCCGATCTGCTGCAGGCGCTGCAGGTCCTCCTCGGGCATGTTTTCTCCCGAGGCCAGCCTGGCCTGCATCCTGAATTGCAGCCGCTTGTATTCGTCCAGCAGCGCCTTGTTGGTGCTGTCGTCGTAGGCGACCTGCTTCAGGCGCATGTATTCGGTGTATTCCTCGCTCTCCTTCAGCGCCTTCGCCAGCGCGTGAGCCTGATCGTATGGATTCATCGCAGCCTCCGTTTTATGGCGGCGCAGGTGCCGCCGCTACGTCAGATTTCAACGATGATCGGCAGGATCATCGGGTTTCGCTTGATGGTATCGTAGATATACCGCTGCACCGATTCGCGCACGTCGTTTTTCAGCCGGTTCCACTCGGTGGAATCGATGGGGCCGAAGGCGTCGATGGCCCGCATGGCCGCGGCCCGGGCGCCCTCCACCAGCTCGTCGGATTCCCGCACGTACACGAAGCCCCGGCTGATGATGTCCGGCCCGGAGACCACCGAGCCCAGGTCGTGGTCCAGGCCCATCACCACGATCAGCAGGCCGTCCTCGGCCAGGTGCTTGCGGTCCCGCAGCACCACCGCGCCCACGTCGCCGATGCCCAGGCCGTCGATCAGCACTGACCCGCTGGGCACCACGCCGGTCACGTCGATGGAATCGCGGCCCAGCTCGATCACGTCGCCGATCTCCACCATCAGCACGTTGTCCGGGGACATGCCCAGCGACAGCGCCAGGTTTGCGTGGTGGTACAGGTGGCGGTACTCGCCGTGCACCGGGATGAAGAACTTCGGCTTCACCAGCGAGTGCATCAGCTTCAGCTCCTCCTGGCGGGCGTGGCCGGAGGTGTGCACCTCGGCCAGGGAATCGTAGATCACGTTCGCGCCGATGCGGATCAGCTGGTTGATGACCCGGGAGACCGATTTTTCGTTGCCGGGGATCGGGGAGGCGGAGATGATGACCATGTCGTCCTCCCGGATCTCCAGCTTGCGATGCTCGGCGAAGGCCATGCGGGACAGGCCGCTCATGGGCTCGCCCTGGCTGCCGGTGGTGACCACGGCGATCTGCTCGTCGGGGTAGCGGTCGATCTCCTCGGCGGAGATCAGCATCCCGTCGGGGATCTTCAGGTAACCCAGCTGCATGGCCACCTTGGCCACGTTCACCATGCTGCGGCCCATCAGGCACACCTTGCGGCGGAATTTCTGGCAGCAGTCCACCACGGATTGTATGCGGTGCACGTTGCTGGCAAACATGGCGATGATCACCCGGCCGTCCGCCTTCTGGAACAGCTCGTTGAAGGTGGCGGCCACCTTCCTTTCCGACATGGTGTAGCCCGGGCGCTCGGCGTTGGTGGAATCGCACAGCAGCGCCAGCACGCCCTGCTGACCCAGCTCGGCCAGCCTTCCCAGGTCGATGGGCGCGCCGTCCATGGGGGTGTAATCCACCTTGAAGTCGCCGGTGTGGACGATGGTGCCCACTGGGGTCTTGATGGCCAGGGCGCAGGCGCCGGCGATGGAGTGGTTCACATGGATGAACTCCACCGAGAAGCAGCCCGCCTTGATCACGTCGCCCTCGCTGACCACGTTCAGCGGGGCCACGTTCTGTAGCCGGTGCTCCTTCAGCTTGTGCTCGCACAGCGCCAGGGTCAGCTTCGTGCCGTAGACCGGGGCGGGCAGGTTGCGCAGCACATAGGGCACCGCGCCGATGTGGTCCTCGTGGCCGTGGGTGATGAAGTAGCCCCGGATCTTTTCCCGGTTGTGCTCCAGGTAGCTGGTATCGGGAATGACCAGGTCCACACCGGGCATATCCTCCCGGGGGAAGATGCTCCCCAGGTCGATGACGATGATGTCGTTTTGATATTCAAGCACCGTCAGGTTCTTGCCGATTTCGCCAAGCCCGCCCAGCGGTATGATCTTCAGTTTCGTCTCTCTGTTTTTTCTGGACAAGACGCAGCCTCCTTCGATTTTTTTATAATTTCTATATTATACGTCGCCTCTCTCCGGCAGACGCACGATTCACGCTTCAAAGCCGCGCGCAACCGCACAGCATACCAAAATAAGTATAGCACAATTTCCGGTAAAATCACAGCAGGGGTGATGTTTTTATCGGAAATTGTGCGTAAACTGGTTACAGCTCAGGGTTCCACTCCCTCAGTCACGCTTCGCGTGCCAGCTCCCCCAGGGAGGGCGGCTTACCGGTTCCGGTCGATCATGGCCTTCAGGGCCTGCTTGCTCTGCACGCCCACCGCCTTGTCCACGGCCTTGCCGTCCCTGAACAGGAACAGCGTGGGGATCGCCTGGATGCCCAGGCCCATGGCCACGTCGGGGTTCTCGTCCACGTTCACCTTGGCGAAGGTGACGCCCTCGGTCTCGGCGGCCAGCTCCTCCACGATGGGGGCGATCATACGGCACGGGCCGCACCAGGTGGCCCAGAAGTCCACCAGCGCCAGGTGGTTCTTCGAAAGGTTCTCGGGCTTCATATCCTCGGAAGTAAACACTTTGACTTCTGCCATGTTCATTCTCCTTTTCCTGGTTTATAATTTGTCTACCCTTCCAGCAACCTGTCTAACAGTGAAATCAGCGTTCCCTTCGCCCCTGGCCCGGCCGTCGCGCCGACGCAGCTGGGGCAGCCGTCCTGGCAGGGGCAGGCCAGCAGCCGCTCCCGGGCGTGGGCGAACAGCTCGCGGTGCATCTCGAACACCCGGTCGGACAGGCCGATGCCCCCGGGCACCGAATCGTACAGGTAGATGGTCGGGCCGTGGGTGAAGGTGTCCTTCACGTGGTAGACCACGCTGATGTCCTGGGGCGCGCACATCAGGTACATCGGCGCGATGTGGCGCAGCAGGTGGGCAAGGCCGATCAGGGCGTTCTTCAGCGGCTCCCGCTCGTAGATTTCCTCCAGGCCCTCCGGCAGCGTCCACCAGGCCGCCGTGGTCTGCATCTCCAGCTCCGGCAGCGTCACCGGGCCCCAGCCCAGGTTCTCGTGGGTGTCGAAGGCGATCTTCTTGAACACCGTCACGATGCTCGAGGTCAGCACCTCGCCCCGGCTGCGGGTCAGCGGGCCGTCGGGCTCATTGTCGAACTCGTCCAGCACCTTCAGGCTGGTGGTCAGGTCGGCGTCGGTGTAGTAGCCCACGTCCACCCGGCGGATGTAGGCCTTCTTGTCGTCGAAGTCCAGCTGTTCCACCTGGTACTGGGTGCCCTCGTGCATGTAGATGGCGTACTGGTGCAGCAGCATCGGCACGGTGAAGCGGTCCATCTCGCCGATGACCCGGTGCTTCTTCGGGTCGGTGATGTCCACGATCAGGAAGTTCTGGTCGGTGGCGGAGCGCAGGTTGATGCCCGCCTGGGGGAACTCCTCGGCCATCCAATAGTATTTCCCCGCCACCTGGCGCAATATGTTCTCGTCCCGCAGGTAGCCCAGCAGCTCCGGGGTGTCCTCCACGCCCTGGAAGCTCTCGCCCTCCTCGAAGGGCAGCTCGTAGGCGGCGCACTTCATGTGGTTGAGCAGGATATACAGGTTGTCCGGGTTGATCAGCGCCTGCTCCGGCGACTGGGCGAAGAAGTATTCCGGGTGCTGGATGATGTACTGGTCCAGCGGGCTGGAGGACGCCACCACGATCAGCAGCGACACGCTGCCCCGCCGGCCGGCGCGGCCCGCCTGCTGCCAGGTGGAGGCGATGGTGCCGGGATAGCCGCACAGCACGCAGGCGTCCAGCTGGCCGATGTCGATGCCCAGCTCCAGCGCGTTGGTGGACACCACCGAGGTGATGTTGCCCGCCCGAAGCTCCCGCTCGATTTCCCGCCGCTGGGTGGGCAGGTAGCCGCCCCGGTAGCCCCGGACCCTGCCGGCGTTGCCCAGCGGGTCGCGGACCATGTCCTTCAGATACCGCACCAGCACCTCCACCGTCAGCCGCGACCGGGCGAACACGATGTGCTGGACCCCGGCGCGCAGCAGCGAGGCGGCGATCTTCCGGGTCTCCGGGATGCTGCCGGCGCGGATGCCCAGCTGGGCGTTCACCACCGGCGGGTTGTAGAACACCACGTGGCGCTGGCCCGCCGGGGCCCCGTTCTCGTCGATCAGCCGCACCGGCCTGCCGATCATCGTCTCGGTGAGCTCCTTGGGGTTGCGGATGGTGGCCGAGCAGCAGATGAAGGTGGGCTTTGCGCCGTAGAAATCGCAGATGCGCCTGAGCCGGCGGATCACGTTGGCCAGGTTCGAGCCGAACACGCCCCGGTAGGCGTGGATCTCGTCGATGACCACGTACTTCAAATTCTCGAACAGCTTGACCCACTTGGCGTGGTTGGGCAGTATGCCCTGGTGGAGCATGTCCGGGTTCGTGACCACCACGTGGCCCGCCTGCCTTATGGCCGAGCGCGCCGAAGCGGGCGTATCCCCGTCATAGGTATACGCCTTGATGCCCACGCCCATGTCCTGGATCATGCTGTAGAGCTCCGCCACCTGGTCGCTGGAGAGGGCCTTGGTGGGGAACAGGTACAGCGCCCGGCTGGCCTCGTCGGTCAATATGGACTGGAGCACCGGCACGTTGTAGCACAGCGTCTTGCCCGAGGCCGTGGGCGTCACCACCACGAAGTCCTGTCCCGCCAGCGCTGCGCGGATGGCCTGGCTCTGGTGGATATAGGGCCTTTCGATGCCCCGCCGCTTCAGCGTGTCGACAATGCGCCCGTCCAGCTCCGGCGGGAATTCGCCGTACACCGCCGGCCGCGCCGGCATCACCTGCCATGAGGTGACGTTGTCCATGAAAGACGGGTTTTGACGGAGTTTTGAAATGTATTCAGCGATTGTCATAAGTTTAATGAGGAATGAGGAATTAGGAATGAGGAATGAATAGTGGGCGCTCCACGCTATCTCAATTCCTCATTCCTCACTCCTCATTCCTAATTCGTTTTACGGTTCGAGGATCACCATCTCGGTTCCCTCCACCGCCTCATTCACCAAAGCGTCGATGTCCAGCTTTTCCTCGGCCTTGGGCATGGTGTCCAGCTTGGGTTTGGTGACGGGGTGGCGGGGGGTGAACACGGTGCAGCAGTCCTCGTAGGGCAGTATGGAGGTCTCATAGGTGTCGATTTTATTGGCGATGTCCATGATCTCCGTCTTGTCCAGGCCGATCAGGGGCCGGAACACGGGCATGTCCACCACGGCGTCGGTGCACACCAGGGCGTCCATGGTCTGGGAGGCCACCTGGCCCAGGCTCTCGCCGGTGATCAGCGCCTGGGCGCCGAACTGGCGGGCGATGACCTGGGCGATGCGCATCATGAAGCGCCGGGTGATCAGCGTGCCCAGCTCGTCGGGGCACTTTTCGTGGATCTCCAGCTGGCACTTCGTGAAGGGCACCAGGTACACCCGCATTCCGCCGGAATACCAGGCCAGCTTCTTCGCCAGCTGCATCACCTTGTCCTTGGCCAGCTCGCCGGTGTAGGGCGGGCTCTGGAAGTGGATGGCGCACAGCCGCACGCCCCGCTTCATCAGCTGGTAGCCGGCCACGGGGGAGTCGATGCCGCCGGAGAGCAGCAGCGCCGCCTTGCCGCCGGTGCCCATGGGCATGCCGCCCACGGCCATGATCTCCTGCACACAGATGTAGGCGTTGTCCCGGATCTCCACCATCAGCTTGTGCCGGGGCTTGTGGACGTCCACCTTCAGGTTGGGGTTGGCCTCCAGGATGCGGTGGCCCAGCTCGGCGGCCAGCTCCATGGAGTTCATCGGGAACTTCTTGTCGCTACGCTTGCCCTGGACCTTGAAGGTGCCGCTGTAGGGGGCCATCATCTTTATGCACTGTTCGGCAATGACGTCCAGGTCCTTCTCCATCTCCACCGCGGGGCTGACGGAGTAGACCCCGAACACCTTCGTCACGCAGTCGATACACGCCTGCAGATCGTTGAAATCGGAAACATAGACCCGGGAATCGGACAGCCACACGTGGCCGCCCAGGGGCTTCACCACCCGCTTGACGTTGTCGGTGAGCACCTTCAGGAAGTGGGGGCGGTTCGCGCCCTTTAAAAATACCTCGCCGTAACGGACGAGCAGAACATCCCGCATATTTTTATTTATCTCCTTTGGAACCGCTTCAGCTGGTCATACAGCAGACCAATTTTTTGGGCGGCATAATCGATTTCTTCCTCGGTGGTGTGGGGGCTGAGGGAAAAGCGCACGGCCCATTCGGCCACCTGGGGCTTCACGCCCATGGCGGTCAGCACCCCGCTGACCTTCAGCTTTTTTGACGAGCAGGCCGAGCCGGTGGAAACATAAATCCCCTCGCCCTCCAGCGCGTGGAGCATCACCTCGCCCCGCACCCCGGGGAAGCCCAGGTTCACGATGTGGGGCGCGCCGTCCTCCGGCGCGGGGCCGTTGACGATCGCGTCCGGCACGGCGGCCTTCACCGCCGCCACCAGCCGCAGCTTCTTCGCCATCAGCTTTTTCGGCATGTCCGGTCCCAGGGCGATCATGTCGGCGATGGCGGCGTCCATGCCCGCGATGCCCGGGGTGTTTTCGGTACCCGAGCGCAGATTGGATTCCTGGCCGCCGCCCACGTGATGGGGCTTCAGGCGCACACCCTTTTTGAAGATCAGCGCGCCCGCGCCCTTGGGGCCGTGGAGCTTGTGGCTTGATACGGTATACAGGTCGGCCAGCTTCATGTCAAAGGGCACCCGCAAAAAGCCCTGTACCCCGTCCACGTGGATCAGCGCCCGGCCGTTCACGGTGTCCCGCAGCCGCGCCGCGTCCAGCACCGCGCCGGTCTCGTTGTTCACCTGCATGCAGCTGACCAGCGACGCGCCGTCGTCCAGCGCCGCCTCCAGCTCGTCCCATTTCAGCTGGCCCGACCCGTCCACGCCGATCACCCGCACGTCGTGGCCCTGTTCGGCCAGGCGGTCGAAGGCCTCCCGCACGGAAGGGTGCTCCACCGCGCTGACGGCGACGACCTGCTTGCCCCGCATGCGGCCCACCGCGCCGAATATGGCCAGGTTGTTGGATTCCGTGCCTCCGGAGGTGAACACGGCGTCGCAGTTTGCGCCGCCCACGGCCTCCAGCAGCCGCCCCCGGGCGTCCCGCAGCGCCTTAAAGGCCTCCACCGACGGCCCGTAGACGGCGGAGGGATTGTACCAGCCCTCCCGCAGGCACTTTTCCATCGCGGCGATGGCCGCCTCGCAGGGCCGGGTGGTGGCGCTGTTGTCAAGATAGACTTGCCGCATAGCCGCTCTTGCCCTCCGAATCGTACCAGGCGTCCCGCGGCAGGTAATTCTTGCTGCGGATCATGGCCACCATCTCGTCCTCCAGCTCCACCACGATCACGTGCTTGAGGCCCTTGCGCTGGAAATAGAAGAAGTACAGCTTGGCGTCGCGGTTCACGAACCAGTTGTGCACCTTGACGCCGGGCTCCTTCAGGGTCTTCTGGAAGGCGGGGCCGGCGGCGGGGCCGCAGCGGATGACGTCCTTCATCTCCAGGGCCGTCAGGTACTTCCGGCGCTTGTTGTTCAGCACCCGGGAGACGTCCAGGCAGCCGTTGGTGAAAGTATAGTCGTATTCGATCCGGCAGTTGTCGCTGGCCCGCCACAGCAGGTAGGCCGCGCCGCCGAACGCCAGCGTCAGCAGCAGGTTCTGCCACACAAACACCATGCCCCCGGTCTCCGGGTTGATGCTGATGATGCCCGACAGCGAATAGGCCGCGATCACGGCAAACACCGCGATGAACAGCCAGCAAACATAGTACAGCACCGTAAAAAGGCCCTGCTTGCGCCTGACGGCAATGGTCTCAAGGAAATCGTCCATTTGGTACACCTCCCGGCCCGACGCGACGCGCCATGGCCCATTCAAGTCAAAATTCCACAAATATATTATAGCACAATTTTCGGGAATGTCGATAGATAAACATAAAATTGACCCATTAATCTTTGCGTTGCATCGGACATTGTGATATAATGACAGGTAAATTCTGATTTGTCGCGGGCTTGCGCCCGTTTGAAGGGGGACAGGTCCCCCTTCAATACATCCTCCTCAGATTTGCCTGAAATCGCAGGCGATTTCCGGGCGGCAAATCTGCAAGGAAGCCTTTTTTGCTCTGGT
>JAFWEL010000087.1 GCA_017512905.1 Clostridia bacterium | reverse complement strand
CAGCGACGACGCAAAGTATGGGAATCTGCACAGGAATCTGAAATGGGCGCGCAGCAGCACCATCGGACACGGCGCGCCTTGCTGCGATTTCCGCATCATCGATGTCAGCCGCCGCCCGGATTATGACGGCTGACCATCGGGTAAAAGGTGAAAGCGGATATGAGAGAATCACTGGCTGAGTTTTACCAAAGGATGCGGATGTTGTCCAGCCTCGAAGCCCGGCTCCCTGAAGACGTGGGCGACGGACGTATCGCACGGATCTGTACGCCACAAGGCGTCAGCCTGTCCACATGGGTAATGCGTTATCATCGGGATACACTTGTGGAAGGTATGGTTGGAGATGAACTGCGCCTGCTGTTCTGTCTAGGGGAAGGGGTCGAATGGCAGAACGATGCAGGCAAAACTTTGTGCGTCCGGCCAACGCGCGCCTGTCTGTGCATGGGAGACGGGTCGGTTGAGCGCATCCCACTTCCCGACTTACACCAGACGGGTTGCCAATAGCCTGCGACACAGGAAGCTAAAATGCGTACAGCCCGAAGAATGCCAGACGGCCGTCTTTGCATGAGTATTCCATGCCGCAGGCGTCGGCTAGCTTTTTGACGTAGACACAATACGCGGACAGGCAGGAGTAGCGCAGCACGGGGAAGGGGCAAGGCACATCATCTAGTCTGGCACAGCGTTCGCACAAGCTGCAGCAGCTGGCCCCGCCCATGAGGCCTTGATAGCCCCTTTGCTTCATGCGTTCGATCACGCGCAGCATGGCCTCGTTGTGGGCCTTCTTGGCGCGCTTGATCTGTGCGTTGTCGTACCAGTCGTCGATGTCCCACTTGGTCTGGAATACCAGCGCGTTGCGATACTGCCGCATCTGCGCTTCCATCTCCTCCGGGGTACCACAGTCCGGTGGACAGGAGTAGTTCGCACCATACTTGCCACACAGGTTCTGTTCGCAATAGGGACGGAAGGAGGACTCGAACACGACTTCGTCCATGGTGATCAACGCCACGGCGCTGAAAATCTCGTCCTGGCACAGCCGGAAGAAGGCATCATTGTTCAAACAGGGCACCTTGCTTTCTGTGAGTCTTTTCTGACTGTGCGGAACCCGCACATGCTCTGCTGGATCCATGTTATCACACGACCATTAATTCCACAGTATTACAGCCTCTCGATGAACGCCTCGGTCCTTGCCAATTCGTCCCTGTGGTCGTCATGGGTTGCCACGCGCAGGAAGTCGTCGCCCCGAAGCCCCTTGATGAAGCAAAAGGTCGATTCCACCTTGAAGAAGGGCCTGGCCAGCATGGTCAGGTACACGAACCCGCCCAGTGGACGCAGGGCACGGATGAAGGCGTCGTCCATCGGCTGCTCCAGCAGGAAATCCCAGGCGTACCAGCCGGATTCCGCGCAGCGCTCCCGGGAGGGAATTTTTTTATCGATGATCCTCATGTCGCCGCCTCCACGCTTTTTGAAATCTCTCTGACGGCGGCAATCAGTGCCTCGATGTCCGCCTCTGTGTTCATGTTCGATACGCTTATGCGCACCGTGCCCCGTTCCGACGTCCCCATGGCATCGTGAATCAGCGGGGAACAGTGGTGACCTGCCCGGACGGTAATCCCATAGACGCCGGAGAGGATGTAGGCGACGTCGGAAGGGGTCAACTCACGGACATTGAAGCTGAGCAGCGGACTGTGACAGCGCGCATGATCTCCATAGATCGTAATCCCGGGACGGCGGCGAGCTCTTCATAGAGCGCCTTCATCAGCCTGCGCTCTTTGGCATGGATCGGGTCTACACCCTGCTCCAGCACATATTCAACACCCGCGTTCAGCGCCGCGATGCCCGGCGCGTTTTGCGTGCCGACCTCGTATTCATAATCGCCGTCGTCATAAGTCAACCGGCGGCTGTCGCGGCCGGTGCCGCCGTAGCGGAAGGGACGGAGGGAAATGCCGGGGCGGACGTAGTATCCGCCGGTGCCTTGGGGCCCGAAGAGGGCCTTGTGGCCGGTGAAGATCAGCGCGTCCACGCCCCAGGCGTTCGCGTCAACAGGCAGGCAACCCGCGCTTTGGGAGGCGTCCAGCACCAGCAGCGCGCTGTGGCGGTGGGCGATTTCCGAAAGGGCTGGGATGTCCTGGACCATGCCGGTGACGTTGGAGCAATGATTGACGAATAGCGCCGCAGCGGGCGCGGAGAGCAGACGTGTTACATCCGCGGGATTCACCTGCCCGAGGGCATCGCAGGGCATGATGTCGACGCTGCCAACCTGATCGGTCAGGTTCATCAGCGGACGCAGGACACTGTTGTGCTCTGTCTGCGTGGCCAGCACCCGCTTTTCCGCCAGTGGAAGGCCGTTAACCAGCGCGTTGGTTGCGTCCGTCGCGCCGGAGGAAAGAAGATGCGGTCAACCGCCGAAATGCCTAGCAGCCTGCCCAGGTTCTCCCGGCACCGATCCAGACCGTTCCCATTGCGCGTGTCTGCGCTCCTGAACTGTCCCTCCGGAGGCGCGGAAAGGGCCGCGGCATGAGCATCCAGCACACACCGCGGCTTGGGAAACGTGGTCGCTGCCTGATTGAGCCAGATCATCCTTCCAATACCCTGAAGCCCATGACCTTCGCGATCTTCTTGATCTGCTTCATCCAGTCGCCAAAGATCAGCACCTGATGGTGGCCGAAGCCCGCCAGGTTGCGCATGAATTCCCGGGCATCGTCCATTTTGATGTAATAATAAGGGCTGCAATACACGTCGTCGAACTCCGACCGGATGACCTCGCCTACCTTGACGCACATGGTGTCGCCCGCGGGATTAAAGCAGCCCAGGGTGACGTAGTTGCTTTTATTTTGAGCGAAGTCGATTTGCAGCTTGCCGCCGAAGCCCTGACCGGTGAAGGCCCACAGGCTGTACTCCAGGGGCTGGGTGCCGTAGCCGTTCATGCACAGCGCGGGTACGGCATGGTGCAGCCGCAGCAGCTCGTCGGTCTCCATGTTGGGGTTGCCCATGAACGCAGGCCGGTTGGCGCTGTACTGCATCACCAGCATGGCCATCATGGCGTTCAGGTCCTCTTCGCAGGCGCTGGGGATGCCCTCGCCCTTCATCAGCGAATGGCACATGCAGGGGGTGAACCTGCGGTTTTGGGGGATTTCGGAGGTACACAGCTCGTGGCAGGCGGTGGAGAAGGCGTTGCACTGGTAGATGTCCATCATCCTTTTCGCGGCCAGGTAGTATTTGATGTCGTTGATGAACCAGTCGGTGTTGACCTTCACGTCGTAGGCACCATGGATGATCTTCTCAGCGATGGGACGGGCCTCTTCGTCTTTGATCTGGTCCATATAGGGCACGATGCTGCTGAAGGGCAGCTTCACAACCTCGAAGCCGTACTTCTGGCGCAGGATCTCCGGGTCGCGGATGAGGCTCTGAATGCCGAAGGTGGGCTGGCCGCCGGCGGTGAGCACCAGCGCCCGGGTGTTGGCGATGGCCTTGCGCACCCACAGGATGTGGGCGATTTCGTTCAGGTCCTGGATGTCCATGCACACGTAGGCCTCCACGCCGATGCTGCGGCAGTAGGCGGCGAAGTCGATGCCCTCGTTGCCGTTTTGAAGGATCACCACGGGCTTGCGGTAGCGCTCTAGCTTCGGGATGCGCCAGTTCATGCACAGGAAGAAGTCCACTTTGTCCATGTCCGCCTCGATCTGGGCGAACACGTCCTCGCCGACGACGAACTTCTCGTCGTAGCGGGCGTCCACGGCGGGCAGGAATTCGATCTCGTCCGTGGCCTGCTTCAGGGTCTCCTTCGCGGCCGCAAAGGCGGCATCGGCGGCCTTCTTCTCCGCTTCTGGGGTCATGTCCTCCAGGTGCCCCGCGCGACAGGGTCCCTCCCAGAAGTGGGAGTGGGTGAGACAGCCCACGATCGGGCGTACGACGAGCTTGAGCTCCATAGCCTTTTGCTTCATGTTGATGGCCTCCGTTCATTATCGGCTGATAACGCCATCAGCAATATAGCATAAAAACCGAGTCATAGTCCTCTTGCATCTTAAGAATATTATCTATTTTCTTAAGGATATACAGTTTGTAGCGTCAAATATCCGTGCGTGCGGCCTTTCGCTGTGCCGAGGCAAAGCATGCAATGGACAGTGCCGCGCCAACGATCCAGCCCACGGGCCAGGCGGACCAAATGCCGCGATAGCCCATGCCAGGGGAGAGCAGGAACGCGAACAGGATGCGCAGTATGAGGTCGGTAAAGGTGGCGACCATGAACTGCTTCATCAGGCCGGAGCCCCGCAGCACGCCGTCGGACACCAGCTTGACCGCCACGACGAAGTAGAACGGCGCGACGATCCGCAGGAAGGACACGCCGGATTCCAGCGCCAGCCCCTCCACAGATTTCAGGAATATGCCCACCAGCGCGGGGGCGGCGAGGCAGTAGAGCGCCGTCAGCGGCAGGCACAGCAACCACACCAGCCGAAGGCCCGCATAAAAGCCTGCCCGCACGCGCTGGGGCTGCCTTGCACCGAGGTTCTGGGCTGTGTAGCTGGAAATGCCGTTGCCAAGGGTGGTCAGCGAGGTGATGACCATGTTGTTCAGCTTGATGGCTGCGGAATAGCCGGCTATGACACTGGAGCCAAAGCCATTGATGAGGCCCTGTATGATGATATTGCCCACCGAGATGGAGCTCTGCTGGAGAATGCTGGGCACGGCGATGACTGCCAGCTGCCGGAAAACGGGCCTCGAAAAGCGCGACGCGGGGCCGTCGTTGGGAAGCAACCTCAGGCGCCTGAACACCGTCAGCACCGCCAGCGCCATGCTGACGGTCTGGCACAGGAAGGTCGCCCAGGCGACGCCCTCAACACCCATGCCGAAGGCCGTGACGAACAGTATGTCTACCAGTATGTTGGCGGTGGAGGAGATGGCCAGGAACAAAAACGGCGTGCGGGAATCCCCCAGTGCAGAGAATATGCCTGTGGCGACGTTGTAGTAGAAAACCGCCGGCAGGCTTCCGACGTAGATCATCAGGTACAGCCGGGATGGTTCCATGATGTTCTGGGGCGTATGGATCGCCGTGAGCATCTGCTGGTTGAAGACGAAGCCCACCGCCATCAGCACCAGGCACAGCACGCCGCTGGCGATCAGCGTGGTTGAGACCGTCGTTCGAACACCGGCATAATCCTTTCCTCCGAAATAGCGCGCCGTCACCACCGAGCAGGCGATGTTGCAGCCGAAGGCAAAGGCGATGAAGATCAGCGTGATTTCATAGCTGTTGCCCACAGCGGCCAGCGCCTCCTCGCCGATGAATTTTCCGGCGACGAAGCTGTCGGCGATGTTGTATAGCTGCTGGAAGATGATGCTGCCAAAAAGCGGCAAACAGAAACGCCAGAGCACAGAGGCCGGCTTTCCAACGGTCAGATTCTGGTTCACAGTAATTCCCTCTTTCCTGAGATGCGCCTTATTTGGTGTAGCCCACAGAATTATAGCACATGCCCGCACGGGTGAAGTCAATGCATTTGAAAAATTGGCTGTGAAAATGGAGTTAATGTATTGAAACTATGGCTAAGAAATGCTAAACTTAGGCTGACAACAGAATACACGGGTATTCACAGGTGCCCAATCATCCGAAAACTGGTACATGAGGGTGATTGGGAGAATAGGGAACGGAGTGCAAGTCTCCGACAGGACCGCTGCTGTGAGGTCGAGCCGAGGCCATAGACCATTGATCTTCGGATCGAGAAGGGGTCGGGGCAATGAAGCCGAGTCAGAAGACCTGCCTGTGGAAATACGCATATTTGGTTCTTCGGACTAAGGAACAATATGTCCCTCGGCGCTGCGGAAGACGCGGCTTTATAGCCGTGAATCCCGAGGTGCGATTGCAAACCGATTGGCGGGTCAATGATCTCGCGATGCCGCCCTTCGAGGTATGCGTCGGTTTTTTCAAACAGATCGCGCATCCGCCGCAATCATATACACTTTTGAGAAGCCCAGTCGATTCCTTGCTCACTGCGAGCAGGTTAGTGGCTGGGCTTCTTCTGCCTTGCTTTTCTTCGTATATTCGCATATAATGTATATTGAGGAATTGTGAGGAGACAAGCCATGAAAGGATACCTGTCAGTGCGGGAAATATTGTATGCTTTAAGGACTGTGAGTGCGGCTCGGTTCAGGCAGTGAAAGAACATGGAAACAGAAAATTACATGGATTATATTGTGCCGGATTATTATACGTCCTTCACTTGTAAGATTGACCATTGCAGGAGCGCCTGTTGTGACGGATGGCCGGTGACATTCTCGATGGCAGATTATTTCAAACTGCTCAGTGTGGATTGCTCACCGGAGCTAAAGGAGAGACTGGATATCTCACTCCATCTGACCGAGCATCCGACTGAGGAGGAATACGGTACAATCTTGCCGAGGTATGATGGCAGGTGTCCCATACGCCTTGCGGATGGCAGATGCGCGTTACAGACCGAAGCCGGACAGGGCGCGCTTCCAGCTGTTTGCAGACTGTATCCAAGGAGCATAAAGGCTGGCGAATGTTGCTGCTCCAACAGCTGTGAGGCGGTGATCGAGCTGTTGAACAGGCCAGATCCCATACAGTTTCAAACCATCCGGCAAGCGAGCGTTCCTGCTGTTCCGCGTACACACCATTTTGAAACGGATGGACGGGAGATGGATATCCGGCTTTGGCTGATCGCGCTTATGCAGGACAGATCATACCCTCTTAGAGTGCGGCTTGCCAGGTTGAACGCCGGCATGCATTGCATGGACGTGGCACTGACCGCGCGTGATTCGGATGCAGTTAGCAAGCTTCTGTCGGGAGAAACGGAGATCGATACACCGGTATTGCCGGTCCACAGAAATGCAGGGCTCAGAGTGGTGAGAGAGCTTCTGGAACGGCTGGATGTTATGAGCCACAGCATCCGGGAGTATGGCGAATTGGCACTTAGACACTTTGAAGTAGAAGGCACCTTGTCCGAAGAAGAAATCAAATGCAGACTGACACAGGCGAGCCCATACTGGGAAAGCTGGTTCGAGAACATACTTGTAAACCACATGTTCTTTTCACAATTTCCTTTTCAGGATCGCCCAGTCAGCCTGGTTGATGAGACGGTTGCGCTGAATGCTGTTTACGCGCTTCTCCGCTTTATGTCCATCGGCGCAGGCGACGGCACACACGAAAGAATGGCGGATACCGCCGCGGCGCTTTTCCGGTTGGTTGATCACACAGCTTTTGACCAATATGCCGTTCCGGTATTAAAAGAAATAGGTGAAGAGTTTCAGCTGCTGTCGATATGATGCTTGACTCTCAAGGCCGGCTAAAAGGATCCTGGTTATAAAGGAATTACAGCGGGGAGGAGACCCTGTGGATACATCAGGGGTATCGTGCAGCGCAAGCATAAGTGCAGACGCATCCAGGAAGGTAAAAGGTAATAAAGCGTTTCTATGACATGACCGCCAGCGCGGAGCGGGTGATGAAAGCGGAGACGTTTCCCGATGATTGCCTGGAGCTGGTGTTGGACGTGCGTGTGATGCAGTCCTTTTTATTAGGAGAAGATCAGAGCGGTTTCACTGCGGAACGTTTCTTCTTCCTATCCCGTTCCGATGGAGGAAAAGGAGGCACTGCGGAAGGAATGTGTTTCGATTTGTTGCAAGATCATATTGTGATGTGCCTATAGGGATGGACTGGAAACGGGAGATGCTGAACAACATCCGAATGGTTGGGGAATAATGGGATCTGAAATTGATGAACAAATCTATGCCGGGCTGAATAATGCTCTGCAAAAACGTTCATGAATTGTACATCGGCAGATTAGCACTCGCCTCTTGACAGTGCTAACAAAATGAGTATAATAATATACGAACCGAGGGGGAAGGAAAGAAAGAGCCCCGGAGGTTCAGGGTAACAACATACAAAGACCGACGCCGACACGACAGCCTGCCCGAGGATGCCACCCGAAAGGGAGCACACCGACAGCAGGTGCGCGACCAGCGCAAGAGGGTCAAAGGAGGTAAGCGTTATGTTGATGCCGAGTATCTTTGGTGAAAACCTGTTTGATGAGTTCTTTGGTGACTGGGATCGTGAGATGCGGCGGATGGATCGCAAACTTTATGGCAGGAACGCCGCCCGCGAAATGAAGACCGATGTGCATGAGCACGAGGATCACTACGAAGTAGACATTGATCTGCCGGGCTTAAAGAAGGAAGACATCACGCTGGAGCTGCAGAACGGCTACCTGACCGTGACCGCCGCGAAGGGCCTGGACAAGGACACGACGAACAAGAAAGGCAAGGTCATCCGGCAGGAGCGCTGGGCCGGCACGATGCAGCGAAGCTTCTATGTGGGCGATGCGCTCACGGAGGCCGACATCGGCGCGAAGCTGGAGCACGGCGTGCTGAGCCTGAATATCCCCAAGAAGGATGAGAAGAAGTTTCCTGAGAAAAAGGTTATCATGATCGAAGGATGATCGTCATACCTCCCCCTGTCGGAGCGATCCGGCAGGGGTTTTCCGTTTATGCCACTCCACAAGAAAAGCCCATGCCGTAGTCATCGTAACGGTCATTAGCTTTTCCATTTTCAATCGTAGAGTTTTTCGAACCCAGGCACGATGCCGAAATGCGAAAGCGTGCTACCATCTATCAATACCAGTCGTGTTTCTCCCCTCGATCCAGAGTTGCGATTTGCTCCATCTCCTCATCGCTGAGTTCGAAACCAAACAGGTCAAGATTCTCGCGGATATGCTCCGGGTTGGAGGAGCCGGGGATCACCACGATGCCGCGCTGCAGGTCCCAGCGCAGGATGACCTGAACAGCGGACACGCCATGCGCCTGAGCAATCGATTGGATTGTTTCATTCCCAAGCAGATCGGCAGTATAGCCTCTGCCGCCCAGAGGATACCAGCATTGGACGACGATACCCTTCTCCTGGATGAACGGCACCACGTCCTGCTCCTGATAGTAAGGATGGATCTCGTTCTGAACCAGCGCGGGCATGATCGTTACCTGCGGCAGAAACTCAGTCAATTCCTCCACATACCAGTTGGACAGGCCCAGGGAGTGGATTTTGCCAGCTTCGACGTATTTCTCCATGGCCTTGTAGGCCTTCACGTCATTTGCGCCGGGGTGGTGCAGCAGCATCATGTCGATGTATCCGATGTCCAGTTTCTCCAAAGCCATGTCGATGGCCGCCTCGGGATCGCTGAACTGGTTGGGATATATCTTCGTGATGACGAAAATGTCCTCCCGGGGAATGCCATATTCCTCCATGCCCCGGCGGACGCCCTCGCCGACTGCTTCCTCATTTCCATACATGTAAGCTGTGTCGATGAGCCTGCCGCCGCTTTCCAGCAGCGCCATCACGGAATTGACGCAGGCGTCATGGTCGAGGGCATAGGTTCCCAACCCCAGAATGGGCATGTCGTAGCCGCTGTTCAGGCGAACCTTTCTGTTTTCAAAATCGAAGACACCGGTCATTTCATTTCCCTCCGCTGTGCCTGCCAGCGGCCACAGCAGCAACACGATGGCCGCCAGTAGAGACAACAGCCCTTTACCGCATATTCTTTTCAAAGAACACCTCGATTCTGTCGAAGGGGATGGCATCCTTGCCACCGCCGTCGTACAGGTCGGTGTGCACCGCGCCGGGGATCAGTACGAGCTCCTTGTTGGCGGCGTACTTGCTGTCCTTCACCATGTCGGCATAGGCGTCCTTTCCAAAGTAGCAGGAGTGGGCCGCGTCGCCGTGCAGCACCATCACTGCGGAGCGGATCTCGTTGGAGTATTTCAGGATGGGCTGGTTGATGAAGCTCTCGCAGCCAATCACGTTCCAGCCGCCGTTGGAGTTCAGCGAGCGGGGATGGTATCCGCGGGGCGTCTTGTAGTAGTCATAGTAGTCCTTCACGAAGAAGGGCACGTCCTCCGGAAGCGGGTCCACCACGCCTCCGCCCAGCTTGTATTCGCCTGCCTTCAAATCGGCAAGCCGCTGAGCGCACATGGCCACCTTCTTCTGGTAACGGGCTTCCTCGCTGTCCTCGGAATCAAAGTAGCCCTTGGCGTTCACCCGGGTCATGTCGTACATCGTGGAGGCCACCGTGGCCTTGATGCGGGTGTCCAGCGCGGCGGTGTTGATGGCCATGCCGCCCCAGCCGCAGATGCCGATGATGCCCACACGCTCCGGGTCGACCTTCTCGTTCAGTGACAGGAAGTCCACCGCCGCCATGAAGTCCTCGGTGTTGATGTCCGGGGAGGCCATGTAGCGGGGCTGGCCGCCGCTCTCGCCGGTGAAGGATGGGTCAAAAGCGATGGTAAGGAACCCCCGCTCGGCCATGGTCTGGGCGTACAGACCGGAGCACTGCTCCTTCACCGCGCCGAAGGGGCCGCACACCGCGATGGCGGGCAGCCTGCCCTCGGTCTCCTTCGGGACATACATGTCCGCCGCCAGCGTGATGCCGTAGCGGTTCACAAAGGTCACCTTGCTGTGCTCCACCTTGTCGCTCTTCGAAAAGGTCTTGTCCCACTCCTGGGTTAGCTTCAACGCTTCGGGCTTGATCATGGTTCTTGCCTTCCTTTCACTATTTCGTCTCCATTGTTTTCTCGGTTTGCCGGATCAGGGCGTCCACGCGATCCACGCGCTTCTGGCTTTCGTGCAGGATGTCCATCAACTCGCACCGGCAGAGGCGGAGGTGCCGTATCAAGTCCCTGGCGCGACCCGCCTCCCAAAGCCGCTCGGCCGTCTCGATGGCCTCCTGCCTGAACCCTGCGTCCGACAGCGCGATCACCAGGTTTTCCTTATGAGTGTTCATCAGAGCGGTCCCTTCGTTCCTTTGGTTTGCAGCTCTATTATAACCGCTTGCAAATGATCCTGCTAATGGTTATAATGAATATCATGATATTCCGATCATGAATAACGGAGGGATGATCCATGGAGATACGCACCCTGAGATACTTTCTCGCGGTGGCCCGGGAGGAGAACATGACTCGGGCGGCGGAGCTGCTTCATGTCACCCAGCCGACGCTTTCCAAGGCGTTGAAAGCGCTGGAGGATGAACTTGGCAAGAAGCTGTTCACTCGCCACAGCTTCTCGATCGCCTTGACGGAGGAGGGCGTGCTGCTGCGGGACCGGGCGGAGGACCTGATCACCATGGCAGACAAGATCGAAAAGGAATTTCTTTCGCTGGACGACATCACCGGCGGTGAGCTGTTCTTTGGCCTCGCGGAATCTTATCAGATCCGCTATCTCGCCAGGGAACTGCGCGTCCTCAAGGCTCAATATCCCGGCCTGCAATACCACATTACCAGCGGTGACACCGAACAGGTGACAGAGAAGCTGGACAAAGGTCTGCTGGATTTTGCCGTGATCTGCGATACGCCGAACGGGAAGAAGTACGATGCCATCCCCTTCCCGGAGGTCGATACCTGGGGGCTCATCCTTCCATCGAAGGATCCGCTGACCCAAAGAGAAACCATCTGTGTGGATGATCTCGTCAGCCTTCCGCTGTTTACCTCCGAACAGGGCTGGGAGGGCGACATTCGAAAATGGGCAGGAGACCGGTTCCCCGAGCTTCACTTGGAAGGCTCCTTCCGTCTTGCCTATAACGCCTCCATGTTTGTCAGAGAGGGTCTGGGGTACCAGTTGTCCTTCCGGCATCTGGTGGATGTTTCGGAAAGCAGCGGGCTTACTTTCAGGCCACTGGAGCCCCAGCTGGAAAGCAAACTGTATTTGATATGGAATAGATATCAGGCATTCACACCAATCGCAGAAAGGTTTATCGAACAGATCAGGCGCAGCTTTGTCTGAGCCCATAAGAAAAGCTCATGCCGTAATCATCATAACGGTCATGGGATTTTCTTTTGCGGTTGTAGAGCTTTTTGCTTTCCACCTTTTTCGTCACCGGGGAAAACGTCTAGGTGGTGCGCTGCTCGCTGTCGAGCTGCTTGCGGGCCTTCTTGCCCAGCTTTTCCTTCGGGATGAACTTCTTCATGGATTCATTCCTCCTCGTCCGGCTCCCATTTCTTGTAGCAGAGCCGCGAATTGGTCCGGGTCTGTGCCTCCAGCTTGGCCATGCTGACGATCGTGATAAAGAAATGAGTAAGCTCATCCCAGAGGACGGGAAAGCTGTGTGAATGACGGAACGCCTGAACAGCAAAACTGACTGATAGTCGATAATTAACTTGACAGCAGGAAGGGAAGAGGTTACAATAAAAACCGACCGACAGTCGAAAAGGAGTTTGGGTATGAAAAAGGGTGAGCGCCGGAAGCGGGAGCTGCTTCAGATCGCCTATAGGATGTTCGTTTCCAAGGGCTATGAGAACACCAGCGTGGACGAGATCATCGAGGCGGCGGGCATCGCCAAGGGCACGTATTACTATTACTTCCAGAGCAAGGAGCAGATGCTGGAGGAGGTCATCGGCATGATGCTCGAGGTCGAGGCGGAAAAGGCGGAGGCTGTGCTGCGGGCCGATCTTTCGGTGCCGGAGAAGATCGTGGGGATCATCGCGTCCATCCAGCCGGAGCAGCAAGAGCGCACGATCGACGAAGCCCTGCACCGGCCGGAGAACCTGCTGATGCATGACAAGATCCGGGGGCGCCTGTTTGACCTGATCGTGCCGATCCTGTCCCGGGCCGCCGAGGATGGCGTGAGGGAGGGCCTGTTCGACTGCGACCACATTCCAGAGCGGATAAGGATGATCCTGATCTTGAGCAGCGACCTGTTTGACGGCCACAATCCCTATACGCCCGCGGTGATCGACGTGTTCATCGACGCCACGGAAAAGATCCTGGGCGCGAGGCCGGGCACCATGGGCTTCATCCGCGCTCTGGTCCGTGCTCCCCAGGACGTTCAGTGAGGTGTGACGATGAAGCGCCAATCCAATCTCAGAAAATTCATCTTGCTGTGGGCGGGGGAATTGATCTCCTCCATCGGCGGGGGACTGACCAGCTTCGGCCTGGGCGTCTACATCTTCCAGCAGACGGGGAGCGCGGCCAGCATGGCGCTGGTCACCCTGCTGGGCTTTTTGCCCACGCTGCTGCTCAGCGTGCCGGCGGGGGCGCTGGCGGACCGGTATGACCGGCGGCTTTTGATGATGATCGGGGACGGCTGCTCCGCCCTGGGCATCGTGTACATACTGGCCTGCATGATGAACGGCGGTGCGACCCTGACGCAGATTTGCGTGGGCGTGCTGATCAGCTCCGTGTTTTCCGCGCTGCTGGAGCCGGCGTTTCGGGCCACGATCACGGACCTTCTGACCAAGGAGGAGTTCTCCAGGGCCAGCGGACTGGTCTCCCTGGCCGGCAGCGCCCGCTATCTGCTCTCGCCGATCCTGGCGGGCTTCCTGCTGACCATCAGCGACGTGAAGCTGCTGCTGGCGATCGACATTGGCACCTTTTTCCTGACGGTGGTCAGCGCCGCCGTGGTGCGCCGGAGCATCGGCAAGAAGGCCGCGGAGACGGCCACCGGCTTCCTGGCCAGCATCCGGGAGGGCTGGCAGATCCTGCGAGCTCGGAGGGGCGTGCTGCTGCTGGTGCTGGTGTCCTCCGCCATCACGCTGTTCATGGGGATGTTCCAGATCCTGGCGGAGCCGATGATGCTGTCCTTTACGGACGCGAAGACACTGGGCGTGGCCGAGACCGTCTGCGCCAGCGGCATGCTGGTGTCCGGGCTGGTGCTGGGCGTGCGGGGCATCAAAAAGAATTTTACGGGGATCCTGAGCGCCTCGCTGGCGCTGGCGGGGCTGATGATGATCGGCTTCGGGTTGTTTGAAAACGTCCTGCCGATCTGCGCCTTCGGCTTCCTGTTCTTCGCAGCGCTGCCCTTTGCCAACAATAGCCTGGACTACCTGACGCGGACGCACATCCCCGACGAGGTGCAGGGCCGGGTGTGGGGGCTGATCGGTTTCCTGTCCCAGCTGGGCTATGTGGTGGCCTACGCGGTGTCCGGCGTGGCGGCGGACGCGCTGGGCGCGTGGACCGGTATGGGCGTCGGGCGGGGCGCGGCCCTCGTCATACAGGTTGCCGGCGGCATGATGGCCGTCATCGCCGTCGGGATGCGCTTTATCCGGAGCATCCGGCAGCTGGAGGGCGACGGAGAACCGGCGGCGGAGTGACCGCCGAAGAAGGAGGAAAACATGATGCAACAGGCAGGCTATCGATACAGACCGGTGTTGTTTTTCGCGCTGGCATATCTCTTCACTTGGATCTTCTGGGTCCCGGCGATCTTCCTGCCGGGGAATACCGCCTTTGGGTTGATGGCGGTGGGCCTGATTGCTCCGGCCGTGGTCTCCACGCTGTTCGTGGTGCTCTCGGGCTCGGACGCGCTGAAGCGGGATTTGAGGAACAAGCTGGTGGGCTTCTACAAGGTGAAGTGGCTGAACGTGTTCTGGGCGGTGGCGCTGTTCGCGGCGATCGTGGGGCTGTCGATCCTGCTGTCGCTGGCGTTCGGCCAGTCGCTGGACCAGTTCGCCTTCACCGAGGACTTCTCCTTCACCGGCGTGGGCATCGGCAACGCGCTGTTGACGATCCTGGCCGCGTCCATCATCGAGGAGGTGGGCTGGAAGGGCTATTGCGAGGATTCCATCGGCAACTACATGAACTGGTTCTGGGAGTCGATGATCTTTGGCGCGCTGTGGTCGCTGTGGCACCTGCCGCTGATCTTCATCCGGGGCACCTACCAGGCGGGGCTGACGGTGAACCCTCTCTACGTGGTGAACTTCTTCGTCAGCGGCATTCCGCTGGGGTTCATCATCACCTGGGCCTACCTGGTCAGCGACCGTTCCATCCTCGCCTGCATGGTGTTCCACCTGTTCGTCAACTTCATGCAGGAAAAGATCGCCATGACGCCCGAGACGAAGTGCGTGGAGACGATCGTGGTCACCGCGGCGGCAGCGGTCATCGTGCTGGCGAACCGGGATATGTTCTTCGGCACGCAGCATGTGGGCAGGCTGCTGGATGCACAGGCGCTCAACCCCACGACTGGGAAGACAAAACAGGGCCGCATGTACGGCGCGTGGAATGATTGCGGGCGTCTGTCCGACGACTGGGAAGGGAGGCGCTGACGCGTGTGGAAGTGCCCCAAGTGTGGCAGGGAATTCAGCCGGCAGAATCAGGATCACTACTATTGTAGTCAGACCTACAAGATGTACTCTGGTCCTGAGCATGAAATCACGCTGATTTGTGACAACAGCCTCATCGGAAAGGTGATTGACCGATTTGGGAAGAAAGCCCCTAAAGCAGCTAATAAGCCGGTGCCTACAGAATACGATGCTTCCGCTTTGCAGGGCTTTCATGGCTTAGAATATGGTAAAGGGAGCAAGGGGGATTCGACCAGCCGACCCAGTATGAGCTGGTGGAGTGCGCGACGGACACAACGGAGGAGGAACCAGCCGCCTGATCCATGCGAAAGAAACGGGAGCCTGCGAAATGATCGCGGGCTTCCTGTTTTTTTGCATGCCAACTTCTATTCAAATCAGAAAATTAACATTACTGGGCTATAAACAAGCAATTAGTACGATTAAACTAATAATATGAAAAATATGAAAGATTCCATTGAAAGAGATCGTGGAGCAAATCAGGGGTTGGGTGAACAGACGTGAAGCATGTGTACATTACCGCCGCGGTGGCTGCGGCGGGTCTGCTGGCGACGGTATCGGGTAACCGGCCGCGCAACCGGATGAAACTGCCCTCCTTTCCGGGTATCGCCGAGGTGCGGGCAAGCATTCCCGGGCGCTTGAGACTGTACATGCCGGCAGTCATCACAAATGATGAAGCGGCCCAGCGCATGAAGGAGCGTATGGAGTCCACCGGTGCGGTGCGGGAAGTGCACCTGAACCGGCGCATAGGTTCGGCGCTGTTCCTTTATGACGAGCGCCAGGTGGAGGCCGCGGTGGTGGAAGGCGCGGCCATCCGCCTTATGGGATTGGACAATGCAATCAGGAAGCCGCCGGTGAGTCGCATGGAGAAGGGGCTGAGCGTCCTGTGGGACAGCGTCAACCACGGCGTGCTCGAGGCGACGAACGGTTTCATGGACGGCAGGATGCTGGCGGGCTCTGCCCTGACCGTTGCCGCCCTGCGCAGCATGATCGTCAGCGGCGCGGCGCTGCCCGGCGCGATGACCCTGCTCTGGTGGGCATCCAACATATTCCGTGGGCGAAGCCATGAATAGCCTGGAGGAAGGGTTCATCCGGCGCAGTCTGAAACCGAGGGTGGACTGCGATATCCCGGGACGTCTGCGGCTCAGCTTTGCACGATACGCGATGCTGCCGGAGGCGGCAAAGCCGTATCTGCACTACGTGGAGGATGTGCTGAAACTGCTGCCCGGCGTGCTGGAGGTCAGGTTGAATCCGCGCATTGGAACCATACTGGTGCTCTATACCCCCGGAGAAGTTGGAACGCGGCAGATCCTGCGCTGGGTGGGCATCGTGGTGGATACCGGCCTGGAGATCGCGCGGGAGCTGGACGGTGCGAAACCCGTGGCGGAAAGCACCCTGGCAGAGCGCGTCCGTCGGCAGCTGGTGCTTCGACTGCCCCGGACAAAGGAAGAACAGAGGTCATGAAAATGTTGAAACGTGAATCCGCACGGGACTGGATGAAGGCGCGGATCGCCCACAGTCTGCCAGGCCGTCTGCGCCTGGTGGTGTCGGGACTGGAATACATACAGGCCGAGCGGCGTGAGCTTGCCGCCGAGCTGGCGGGGATCGCGGGGGTGAGGCGGGCGCGGATCAACGTGCCCACCGCCGGCGTGCTGCTGGAATACGACCCCAAGCGGCTGGACGCCCCGGCCATGCTGGAGCGGGCCAACCTGGTCATCCAGAAGTACGCCATGACGGTCTATCGCACCCGACACGCGAATCGGCAGGAGGAGGCGGGAGAGCTCTCCATGCCGGTGAGCACGCTGGCCAAGCGGCTGGTCGTCAATGCCGGAGCGCTCACGCTGGGGAATTTTGTGTTCAAGGGCCTCGCCGGAACCGGCGTCATCGGTAAGTTCACCTCCATGCAGGCGCTGGCCAGTCTGGGACTGTCCGCGCCGATCGCAAAGAGCGCGCTGGATGGATTGAAGCGGGATCTGCGGCCCAACGCCGACTTCCTCACCGTGACCTCCATCGTGGCGAGCCTGCTGCTGGGTAACGCCAATTCGGCGCTGATGATCCTGGCGCTGTCCGACCTGGCGGAGATGATGACCGCCTATACCATCGAGAAGACGCGCTCCTCCATCAAGCAGATGCTCTCCGTGGAGGACGGCAGCGTGTGGCGGGTGAAGGAGGATGGCAGCCTGGAGCGGTGTCCCATTGCCGAAGCCAGGGCGGGCGACCTCATTGAGGCGCATACCGGGGAGAAGATCGCGGTGGATGGCACGGTGCGCTCCGGCTCCGCGGTGGTGGACCAGAGCGCCATCACCGGAGAGTTCGTCCCTGTGGAACGCCACGAGGGTGACGAGGTATTTGCCGGCACGCTGGTGAAGAATGGCAATATCCGCATAGAAGCCCGCAAGGTGGGCGATGAGACGGTGGTCTCCCGCATCGTGGGCATGGTGGAGGCCAGCGAGCTCAAGAAGGCGCCCATACAGCGCTACGCGGACCGCTTTTCCAACTACCTGGTACCGCTGAACTTCCTGCTGAGCCTGACGGTCGGTCTGGCGACCCGCAATCCACAGAAGGCTCTCAAGATGTTGGTGATCGACTACTCCTGCGGCATCAAGCTGTCCACGGCCACAGCCTTCTCCGCGGCCATCAATTCGGCGGTGAAGCAGGGCATCCTCATCAAGGGCGGCGCGTACATTGAGCAGATGAGCGAGGCCAACACGGTGCTGCTGGACAAGACCGGCACCATCACCGAGGGCAGGCCGAAGGTGGTATCCGCTCAGGTACTTGTGGGTGACATGGATGAAAAGGAAATGCTGGCCCTGGCCATGGCCTCCGAGGAGACCAGTTCCCATCCGCTGGCCGGCGCGATCCTGGCCTACGGCGCGGAGCAGGGTGTGAAGATCCCCGCCCACGGCGAGGTGGTCACCGAGGTCTCCCGGGGGAGCCGCACCGAGGTGGAGGGCCGAACCGTGCGCGTGGGCAACCTGAAGTTCATGCGAGAGAACGGGGTATCCGCCCGGCATGCCCTGCCGGAGCCCGGCGGGGCCATCGCCAACTACGTGGGCGTAGATGACGAGATCGTGGGCGTGCTGTTTGCCATGGACAGCCCGAGGGAAAACGTGCGCCGCGCGGTTAACAGCCTGCGGTACGACGGCGTCGGCGACATAGAGCTTCTGACCGGCGACATGGATGCCCAGGCCGCGCTGGTGGCCGAACTGATCGGAGCGGACGGCTACCAGGCTCAGCTGCTGCCCGAGGAAAAGGCAGAGGCGGTATTGAAATTGCAGACCCACGGCAACGGCGTGGTGATGGTGGGCGACGGCATCAACGACGCGCCTGCCCTGGCCTATGCCGACGTGGGAATCTCCTTGGGCGGCAAGTCCACGGACATCGCAATCGAAACCAGCGATGTGGTCATCAGCCGGGACGACCCCATGATGATCTACGCCATGCGGCGGTTGTCGCGCGAAACCATGCGCATCGTCCAGCAGAACTTTGCGATGGTGGTGGGCATCAACACGGTGGGCCTGATTCTGGGCGCGTCCAGCGGCATCTCCGTGATGATGAGTGCGCTGATGCACAATATGTCCACCATACTGGTGGTGGCGAACTCGCTACGGCTGATGTTCTTCCCACCGATTGACGCGTGACAGGAGGCACAGATATGAGAAACGAACGGGGCGCGCTCCATTTTGAGGTCATGCATTCCATTCCTGGCAGGCTGAGGATTCATCTGGAAAAGCCCATTACTTCAACGGAAGCCTTTGAAGGCGTGGACGGTGTTACGCGCTGTCGCTACAACCCGCGCATACAGACATTTCTGTGCCAATATGATCCGGGAAGGATCAGCGAAGAACGGGTGATCCAGTCCATGAGCGCGATCTATGCGGGGCAGGTCGGCACGGAGCTTTTACACGTGAAGCGCTCGGAGGAATCCGGCTTCTCCATGAGCTCCTCCGGCGCACTGGCGCTGGCGCTCATCGGGGTGGACGGAGCGTTGAAGCTGGCGGGGTCTACGCTGACAGGCGTCAGCGGCTGGCTCTCCACAGGTGCGACGATGGCTGCGGTGGTGGAGCACGCTTATCAGGAGCTTCAGCTGCGCGGCAGCTTTGACCCGGAGGTTATGTCGGTGGTGTACCTGATCAATTCAATCGGTAAGACCAACAGCTTTCAAGCCAGCCTTGTGGCCTGGGCGGCCACTTTTGGACGTCATCTGATTCCCCGTGCGCCGCGGGAACAGGTCTACCTGGTGCGACGGGAGGAGAGGCGCACAACACTCGTTCCCGTGCAGGATCGGCGTAAGGGCACAGACTTCGCGGGGGCCATGCTGCGCCGCGGCACGGAGATGCTGACCCGGGCGAGGTAATCCATCGTCCCCTGGATTTAGAAGCAATTCTTTCGAGGACAATACAGAAGGAGGTAGCAAAACATGTTTGGAGCGGGCAATGGAAGTATTTGGAAGGGCATACTGATCGGCGTGGGTGTGAGCGCCGTGGGCTTTTATGCCTACAAGAAGAACGAGGATAAGGTGGACGCCTTCCTGCGCCGGAGGGGCATGGATATCAAGCAGCACGGCACGAATTATGAGACCATGACCGTAGAAGAGCTGATGCGCACCAAGGAGACGATCGAGGATCTGATCGCCGAGAAGGAGATGCAGGAGCAGAGCGTCACCGTGGAGGCTCCCACGGAAGCGTAAAACCAGGACCACCCGTCAGACTGGTGGCTGCGCGAGGGCTGATAACGCAGGGAAGGCCAGCGTCTCGAGGCGCTGGCTTTTGTAAATCAATTAATGCCATAGAAGGACTGAAGGGATATGTCTGTAAGGATGTCGGACAGGCATGTGGAAAGCGGCCCCATAGTTCCTGTGCTGCTTTCTGTTAGCCTGCCTCCTGACGGTGATGAAAGAAGCACCATTTCTGGCACTGTGCGGATACAGGGGAATGAGCGTCATCGCGATCATCGTTTGCACGAATCTCATT
>JAFWEL010000086.1 GCA_017512905.1 Clostridia bacterium | reverse complement strand
GCCCGCTGGGGAAGTCCGCAGCTTTTTCCGGTGAGTGTCAGTTCCAGCTCGCGGGACACCGTCACCGCGTCGTCAAAGAACATCTCGTAAAAATCGCCCAGGCGGTAAAAGAGCAGGCAGTCAGGATTGTCATGCTTTGTCCGCAGATAGTGCTGCATCATGGGCGAGAGCGTCGCCATGAGGGCGGCGTCATCTGCCATGACCGCCGAAGACGTATATTTCGTGTAATCGTAAAGGTTTTCCATTCAGTTTCCTTTGGCATCTGCAGCGCGAAAATCATTGTAAAAACTGCAGGTCAGAATCAGGCCTTATTTACGCCTTAATGTTTATTTCCTTATTTCTTTCGGTGTGTGCTCCCAATCTGCACCGGGTCACTACTATGACCGGTCACACCACTGTTCCGAAGAAATAGAAGCCGCGGCATTCGTCCAGCCGGACCTGCAGCATTTTTCCGATCATGGAGGGGTCGCCGGCCTCGCGGGTGGTGGCGCGGGTCTCGCGGGCTGGGACGCCGGCCTCGTGGGTGGTGGCGCGGGCCTTGGCGCAGGCGGCGGCGGTGCGCGATGCACCGGCGGCCTGGGGGCGGCGCGCAACGCGCTGTTCACCCTGAACACCGGCGGGCGCGATCCGGTAAGGCGATAGGGGTAATCCGTGCGGTGCATCATGTCCCGGGTAATGCGGTTGCCGATGCCCAGCAGGCCCAATGCCGAGGCCACGCCGGCCAGCAGCGACCCGGTCTGATCCCAAACCGAAGTGGTCGAGGATTCCCACTCCCGCCAACCGGTGCCGTCGTAGACGGAGACCTCCATGCCATACTCGGCCAGGGCCTGGGCCAGATAGCGGGCCTGGGCATCGTTGAGCCCCCTGGCCACGGTGATCGGCGCGCTGTCCGCGATCAACAGCGCGTCCTCGTCGCTGTAGCCGCAGATTCGGGAGAGCAGCGCCGCCGCGGTGCCGCGGGTGCTGGTCCCCAAGGAGACGAGCATGACCATGTTGCCCGGGCTCGCGGCGTTCGTGATGACAGTCACCCGCGTACCGCAGTTCGGGCAGAAGTTGACACCCGCGGACAGCTGTATGCCACAATTGGAACAGAACATGTTTTCACCCCTTTTTCGTCAGATTGGGTTGGATCAGTAGCCCAGCGGCTGCAAATCCAGTTTGAAAAGCACCTCGTTGATTTCGGTCACGTCGTAGTAGCCGGTCATAATGCAGTATTCCACGGCAATGTCCGTCTTGTCGCCGTGAGACAGGGTGTAACCGGCCTTCGTCAGCAGCTCCCGGGCTTCGTCCAGGGGCAGCTGAAGGGCGACGGCAAAGGCCAGCGCCGTCTGCTTGCCGGGTTTGTAGCCCTGGTTGTTCATCACCTTGCCGAACAGCCGGCGGTCCACGTTGGCCCGAAGGATGCACGTCTCGTCAGCGATGCCCTTTTCACCGAGCTTTCGGGCCACCATACCGGCGAAGGTCTCATCCCTGGGGCCGGACATCTCCGCCTGGGCCTCGCCCTGCACGGCGGTGAGCCGCTCCACATTCGCCTCGGAAAACACCGTCTCGTTTCGGGCGTTGTCCTCCCGGTGGGGACGGCGGAACAGGCTGCCCGGGTCAGGCATGCCCCGGGGCGCGCCGTCCCGGAGGTACTGGCTTCGCCTCGCCTCACGGTCGAAGTCGTGACGCTCCTGGACGTATACGTCGTCGATATAGGCGGCAACCTCGCCGTACAGGTCGCCGGTCAGCTCGATCGCATCCCGCGTGAAGGCGACCAGATAGACCATCATGTCGTTTGCCTCCAGGAAACGGGTGATCTCGTCCACCGCCACCTGGAGCGCCTGTGCCTTCGGATAGCCGTAAGCGCCCGCGGAGATCAGCGGGAAAGCGACGGAATCACAATTATTCTGGCCGGCGAGGGCCAGCGCGTTGCGATAGCAGGCCGCCAGTAGCGCCGGTTCGCCCTCGCTTCCGCCCCGCCAGACCGGACCGACGGTGTGGATGACGTATTTGCTGGGCAGCCTGTAGCCCCGGGTCAGCTTCGCCTCGCCGGTCTCACAGCCTCCCAGGGCGCGGCACTCCTCCAGCAGCTGCGGTCCCGCGGCGCGATGAATCGCCCCATCCACACCACCGCCGCCCAGAAGGCTGTTGTTCGCGGCGTTGACGATGGCGTCCACGCGCATTTTGGTGATATCATTTTTGACAATCTCAAACGGCATAAGAACCCTCCTGTGCACAAATTGAATTTTCAATCATGCTTTATGCTAACATTGTACCATATTCCCGCGTCCTTTGCCAAGTCCGGAATGGACATATTTTCGTTTAAAGGCGGACAAAAGCGCGGGCCGACCGGCCCGCGCTTGATGCTTTTGATTAATATACCTTGACCTTCACGGTTGCATACACGCCGTTTTTGGCGATGACGCCGACGGTGCAGGTACCCTTCTTCATGCCGTACACCTTGCCATTGCCGTCTACATAGGCGATTTTTTCATTGGTGGATTTCCACTTCATCTCCGTGGTGGCATTGGCGGGCTCCGTCCGCATGTACAGCTGCAGCGTGGTGCCCGCCTGCAGGCTCACCGTGCCAGTCCGGCTGAGGTAGATCCTCTGGACCTCCGTCGAGGTTTCCGAACCGCTGCCGGGGGTGCTGGGCGCGCTGGGCGTACCGCCCGACGACGAGGTGACGTTGACCGTCAGGGTGGCCTTCTTGCCGTTCTTGCACTTGACGGTGACGGTGGTCGTGCCGGTCTTTTTCGCCGTGACCTGTCCATACTTGTTGACGAAGGCGACCTGGCTCCTGGAGGAGGAGACGCCCTTGATCTTCCAGCCGTTGGACGTGGCAAAGATGGGAATCAGCTGCAGCTTCGAGCCCACGGGCAGGGAAACGGAGCCGTTGCTCCCCGTCCGGGTGAGCTCCTTGCTGTAATCTGCGTTCGCCACGTTGACCGTGCAGGCCGCCTCCTTGCCGCCGTCAACAGTGATGACGGTGATCGTAGCCGTTCCGGAGCCCACCGCGGTGACCACGCCGCCGCTGACGGTGGCGACCGCGCTGTTGCTGGAGGACCAGGTGACGTTCTGGTTCGTGGCGTCGGCGGGGGCGATGATGGGCTTCAGCGTGGCCGTGCCGCCCTTGGCCAGGATCAGCGCGGTCTGGTCCAGCGCCACCCCGCTGACCGCGATGGTGTCCGAGGGACCGGCCACCGCGTCGGTCAGGGGCAGCCAGCCGGTGAGGCCGGTGCTGGACGTGCCGTGCACCCAGGTATAGCCCGAGAAGGTCTTCAGCGTCTTGCTGGTGGCGGCGAACGTGGCGGGATACTTCAGCGCGCCCACCAGCTTTCCATTTTCGGGAAGGGTGAAGATGCCGGTGCCCTTGGACGCCGTGGCCCTCACGCGATAGGTGACGTTGATTTTGGATACCCCGTAGCCATCCACCGACTGGGCGGAGCTCAGCGCCGGCGCATTGGGCCACTTGATGTACTTGACGTACTTCCATTTGGGACCCCAGGAATTGCAGAAGCCCTCCCAGGTGTAGTAGCGGGTGTGCACGCTGCCCTGGTCGTCCATGGTCACCAGGCCGTCCTCGCGGATCTCCGCGATGATCAGGCTGTGCTTCTGGTGCTTGCCGCAGCCGTCGGTGTTGAAGCCGGAGCAGCTGGACGGGCAGGACTGGACGCGAAGGGTCGCGCCGGGCACGGAATGGGTGACGAAGTACTTCAGGTTCTCAGGGGTGATCTCGCGCTCGCTGTCCGTCAGGTTGCGCAGCAGGTTGTGGCCCCTGGCCGCGGTGCCTTCAAAGGTGGAATCGAAGTTGCAGCCCCAGACCTTCTTGTAGATCGCCTGGGCCCACCGCCAGCAGTTGCCGGAGCCCTTGGTGCCCTCGTCGGCGGCCCGCACGGTCACGCCGTTGAGGGTGAAGGCCGTGCTGTTGCTCAGGTCGGTATAGTTCTTCGCGTTGTCGACCAGCTCGCCGTCGGCATCCGCAGTTTCCTCCCCGGCTTCATCGGCATTCACGGGAATCTCCTCCTGCTCCAGCTCCGGAAGCTCCAGCGAAAGGTCGTCCTCCGACAGGTCGAGGGCGTCGAGACCGAGGTCAAGGGCCGGTTCCACCGTCCCGTCTTCCGCGGGGACAACCGCTCCGATGTCGATCTCCACCTCCTCGGACAAAGCCACAGGCATCGTACAGGTTAGCAGGCACAGTGCCAACAACAGCGCAAGCCATTTGGTTGAATGCATGTTTATTTCCTCCTGATTACAACTTATCGCTCTATGTGTTTCTATATTATTGTACAACTATGTCACAATTTTGTCAAGAGTGATATTTCAAGACAAAATTTTGTCTTTTTTAAGCAATGAAAATCCCATGTCCCCGATATTCGCCGGCTAACACGGGATTTTCAATCCTTAAAAACGTATCTATTCAGATAAATAAATTCTGATTTGGCAGGTTGACAGCACGTTATCACAACCCGATAAATCAGAATACACCTCACAACATTCCTGCATGCGCATACACCGTAGCGGAGGCAATTCGCCGCCACGGCATTTCAATGGCGTGAGGAAACGGTGGCGGCAGATTGCGACACGAAGTTAGTCCTTTAGGGCCGCCGCTACGGAGATTGCGTCAGCCCGATAATCAGAATTTACCTGCGACTGAATAGGCGGCCACCTTTTGCTGGTATTCATAGGCGTTGCCGGACCGGCGGCCATACTGGTCCGTATGATTAAAGGAGGATTCAAACCATCCGACGCGCACAATCTTTTCCGCCTCCTGGGCCCGGGCGTCCGGAGATAACAGAATCAGCGAGGCGATGGCCATGCACAACGCAAACAATCGGATTTTCCAGCTGTGATCAGGCGAAATCTGTCTCATTTCGTCACCTCCGATTGTAAAAACTGAGATAAGAACAATATAGCAGCATTATATCATGTGTTAACACCCTTTTCAATAGATAAACAATATGCAAAAGGATAATTTATACTCATACTAAGCTCAATCCAAAAGTGAACATATGCGGAGCAGATTTTTCATTCTGCCTAAGTCGAGCGGAGGGAGGCGATGCAGCGCATCGTTGACCGCAGCGAGACAACGGCAGGGCGGAAAAGATGCCCCGCAGAGGGTTGCGGTTTGGATTGAGATTATTATATAACCCTCAACCGCATCACAGACAATCTCCACCGCCTGACAGTCTGTGAAAAATCTGAATCGGTTCACAGGCTTCAAGGCATGTGGCTTACTGATCCTGCGCTCATTACACACATCACTGGGCGCGACAATTAATCTTCCTTCACCATTGTCTAAACCCAAATGTTTTGCTATAATATCCGCAGAGAAAACGCGTTTTCCGGATTCGTGTCCGCAATTGACATCATACGATCAGGAACTGACGGAGAAAAAAATGAGACATCTCAAACAGCTGAAACAATATTCCCTCCATGAAATCGGCGCCATCCTCGAATCCCTGCGAAAGAGCTATGACATCGTTAGGATCGTGGATGTTGAAGAATGCCGCGTGATACATATACAGCCCGACGGCACGGTCCACCACGGCAACAACTGCTTCGGCATCTGGAACCGCAAGGTGCGCTGCGCAAACTGTTCCAGCTACCGCGCCTGTCTGACGTGTTCAGAGATCGACAAGGTGGAGCGGCTCGGCAACGATCGGGAAATGATCCACTCCATCCCCATTTATCTTGAGCTGCCGAACGGGGAAGTGGAAACCTGTGTCATCGAATGTGTGAAATACATCGGTAAGGACGAGGAAAAGGAAAAGCCCGAGGACGATTTCTACATTCACACCCATGACGTTCTCACGCGCCTCTACACCCAGGAGAAGATGTTCCATGAGATCCGCCAGCGGTTGATGAACAGCCCCAATGAAAAATACCTCATGCTCATGGGCAACATCCGCAATTTCAACCTCATCAACCGGCTCTTTGGCGTAGAATGCGGCAACCGCATCCTGGTCGGCATCGCCGATATGCTCCGCGACCTCTATACAGAGGAAGAAATCTATGGCCGCTATCGGGACGACCGGTTCGTCGTTTTCATGAAGAAGGACCGGTTCAGGGAGGACATGATCCTCGACCATATCCGACAGGCCTCCAGGGCCTTTCTTGAGAGCCCCATCTACACCGTCCAGTTCAAGCTGGGCGTGTATGAGCTGACTGACCCTGAAATGCCCGTCGTCAATATGGTGGAACACGCCGAAGAGGCCGTCGCGACCATACGCAATGACCGCGATAGGAGCATCGCCTTCTATCACCCGGACATGATGGTACAAAAGCTGAAGAACCATCATATCATGACCGGCTTCCAGCGCGCCCTTGACAACAATGAATTCCAGGTTTACCTCCAGCCCCAGGTGCGTGACGACGGCCTGATTCGCGGTGCCGAGGCGCTGGTGCGCTGGAGGAGGCCGGACGGCAGCCTGCTCCTCCCCGGTGAATTTCTGGATGTCCTGAATCATTCGGAGCTGCTGTCTCACCTGGATGTACATGTCTGGGAAAAAGCCGTGCAAGTGCTTCACAGCTGGAAGGGCACGGAGCTGGAAAGGCTGCACATCTCCATCAACGTCGATCCCTCGGATTTCTTTCACACCGATGTGCCAAAGGTGCTGTCCGGGCTCTGCGGGAAATACGGCGTGTCAACAAACCGTCTGCGTGTTGAGATCACGGAAACGGCCCTCATCGAAGATGTTCAGCGGCAAAATGAGATGGTAGAACGCCTCCACCGCGCAGGTTTCCTTGTGGAAATAGATGACTTCGGAAAGGGCTACAGCTCTCTGAGCCTGTTGAAGGACATCCATGCCGATGTGCTGAAGATCGACATGGGCTTCCTGCAGAGCACCCAAAACCGTCAGCGCAGCCGGGTCATCCTGAATTCCGTCATCGGCATGGCCAATGAGCTGAACATGGGCGTGATCACCGAGGGCGTAGAGACCCTGGAGCAGGCCGAGAGCCTGACAGCCATGGGCTGCCACAACTTCCAGGGATACTTCTATTCCCGGCCTGTGCCGGTGAAGGATTTTGAAGCCCTGGCGCTGGAGAATGTGGAAATGGGATTTGGCGTCAGGCGGACTTCCGACAGCAATGCCAATTGATATCGCTGACGGTTCCACCCAGGCATTGCTCGGCACATCCTGTGAAATCTCATGCGGGAATAGATACAGGGAGGCAACGCTCAGATGAAAGGCTTTTCTTTCTACTACATCGAAGCGAATCTCGTCTGCGCAATCGTATTTGGAATCATTCTGCTGCACAATCACTTTAACATCGACAGGCAAGAGAAGCAGATCAAGTTCGATCATGCCTTGCTCGCGTTTATCGTGTACTTCCTGACGGATTCCGTCTGGGCCGGCATCGTCGACGGCCTGTTTCCCAAAGCCCTGTACGGCATCGTTAACTTTATGATCTATATTTCCATGGCCTCGTTCCTTTGCCGCTATGGCGGGGATGAGTTTATCCTGATTGCACATCCTCAATCCATCAGCGAGATCGATGGATTGATCGGCGAGATCCGGGAGGAGGTACACAGGGCCAGGGTGGGCTATCCCCTCTCCATCAGCGCCGGTTATGACGAGCTGCAGGGAGGAACAGACACGATCCAGAGATGTATCCAGCGGGCAGACAAGAAGCTGTACGTGGACAAGAGGAGGAAGCGATAATGACGCTCACGTTTATTGACGCCATACCGGCAAAGCAGACCGTTTCCCCGGATGAATTCGTGAATATTCTGGGCGGTGTGGTCAACGGCGAAGGCGCGACAGGCGCTGATATCAGCCTTTGGGGAAGGGCGGACAGCGATTGGCGGCGACTGGAAACACGGCGGTTTGAGCTCGGCGCGTACGAGCATAAGCATCTCTACTTTACGTTGAAGCCGGAGGCCCTGTCCCCAAGGTATTGGGGCAGGGAGATAGAAGAGCTTGAGCTGTCCATCAGCGATTGCGAGCCGGTCAAGCCAGGTGTAATCGTGTTTATTGAATAGCGTATCACGAAGGCTCTGATCGACGTGCATAAGGATTTCAAAATGCGGGAGGTGTGAGCATGACCACCGGGAAGAAGATCAACGTCCTGCTGACAGCCATCCTCATCATTTGCGCCGTCGGTTTCCTCTACACCTTCATCCAGCCGCGCTACACGGCAACCGTTGTCCGCGTTGGAAGCGCGCGAACCGTCTCAAGGTCCACAAGGCATGGGCGAAAGAGCCACAGGGTCGTGCCGTTGACCGTCACCTTTACCGATGGCGCCGGAACAAAGCAAACCGTAGACGCGACTTACCGCTGGGCCAATGAAACCCTTGCTGTTGGACAGCAGATCGAGATTGTGAAGAGCTTTAATGGCTATATCAGGTATCCGTTTACGGGATTGCGCGCGTTCTGCGGTTTCCTTGGCGGCAGCATTCTGGTGTTTCTGTTCTTCTCGTGGCTGAATCGGGTGATGGCGTAGCGCCACTGTGTATGATTGCCGCGATGTGGAACATTTCTGTGGACTGCCGGAGCAAATGGGGCGATAATACCCCTGTCATATTCTTTTGATAGAATACAGAAAAATACAGGGTCGGACCGGCCCCACAGCACTGAAAGGAAAACACAATGAACAAAAAGGATCTCGCGGCATTTCGCCGCCGTTTCACTCCCGACAAGAACGACATCTCCATCATCCGCGGCTGCTTTGTGAACGAGAAGGGCGAAATCGTCTCGACCTTTTCAAAATCCCCCCTCTCCCTCCCCGCCTCCGAGGCGGAGCACTATCTCTCTTCCTTTAAAAAGACGCTGGGTGGCGTTCCCGGCAGAAATCAATTCTCCATTCCGGTGAATGATGAAGCGAGCCATCTCCTCCTTCAGCTCCAGAGCTCTGAACTGAAAGATGAGACTGCCATGAACGCGTTGTTTGCTGCCATCAGAGAAAAGCTGGAATTCGATGGCGCCTACCTCATCCTGGCGATGCACGACGCCTACAGCATACCCCATAAAAAGACTGACGAGCACACGGACACCCCGGATTTCACGGACAAGGTGTTTAACTATATCATCGTGTCAATCTGCCCCGTCAAGCTGACAAAGCCCCTGCTGACGTTCTTCTCCGATGACCGGGACTTCCACACCGTGGAGCCGGATCTGGCCGTAGGCAGCCCATCCCTCGGCTTCATGTATCCGGTGTTCTCCGATGGCGGCGCAGATGTGAACAGCGCTCTCTACTACACCAGGGATATCGCCGACCTCCACGCTGACTTCATCGACGCCATCTTCCACACCGTCGCCCCTGAAAGCGCGGCCGACAGGCGGGAACAGTTCTATGGTGTGCTGGGGGACAGCCTGGAAAAGGGGCTCACCTTCGACGTGGTGCAGACCATCCATGAGAACCTGGTCGCACAGACGGCAGAGAAGAAAAAGGGAGAATCCCTCAAGGTCTCCCGCAAGGAGATCGCCAGCCTGCTTGACAGCTGCGACGTGGACGCCGCAGAGCAGAAAGCCTTCGATGAAGGATACCTTGAACAGTTCGGCGCGGTAGGGCTCGATGCCAGTTTAATTGCTGACCAGAAGCGTTTTGAAATTGAAACGGAGAATGTGAAGATCAATGTTGACCCGCAGAGAAGCGATCTGGTTGAGGTGAAGAAGGTTGACGGGCGGCGTATGATCACAATCTGGGTCGAAGGCGACATTACCGTGAACGGCATTGAGGTGGATGTATGACACTGACAATAATAACAAACCACCGCACACTTCGATCGCGTCGAAGTGTGCGGTAATTCTGTTATGGCATTCGTCACTCCTCCGACGCCGGGAACTGGATGGAAGCGATGCACAGCGTCAGCAGCTGATTGGCCTTGGACATCGGGGAAAAGACGATCTGCACAAAGCGATGCTCGCCCATGTCGAAGATGACGTTGGCCGTGTCGAGCTCCTCGCTGGCGTTGATGATTGCCGCCACACCGTTGATAACGACGTGCTGCACAAGGCGGTCGGGGTACTGCGCCTTGAGCATCTCGCCGAGGCCGGCCAGGTCGTCGCAGCCGTCAATGATGGAATCGTAGACCTGGATTTTGCCGCCGGTTTCCTCGTCGGCATAATGGAACACCAGCTCGTGGGCCAGGTCCTCGTCGGTAATGGTCTGCTCCACATAGCTGTCGGGGATAATCAGCTGGCAGCCGACGCCGTGCAGCGTGTACTGGGTGCCGACAAAGCCCGCATCCACGAAGGCCTGCTCGACCTCCTTGGACCAGTCGATCCGCACAGGTTCATCCGCTTCAGCCAGGGACGGCATTGCGAGCACCAGGCTCAGGATCAGCGTGAAGAGAATCAGCTTTTTCATGGGACATACTCCTTTCCAATATAGGGCAGCCGATTGAACTGTCCTCATTTTATTTATTTTACCAAATAATTCTATAAAAAGCCAGTCTGAAAGGCAAGGTAAATAAATAAATAAATAATATCTATCTATTCATAATATAATATTATGCTTGGGCGCAACCAGGTCGCCTGGGACGGCTTCAATGGCAGTCGCTTAAGGAAATGCCGCATAATCGAGTGGCTCAGTAGCGGAGGGAATTTTAGTCGATTGCGAACGGCAAAAATCGAAGGTTACCTGGCGGGTAATCGAGATTTTTGCAGGCAGCAAGCGGCTGAAATTCACCCGCTTATGGGCCGCGAGCATTG
>JAFWEL010000085.1 GCA_017512905.1 Clostridia bacterium | reverse complement strand
GTGTGCAGCCAGCCGTCCTTGTCGATGGCGGCGGCGGTGGCCTTGGGCATCTTATAGTAACCCTTCATAATGTTGTAGCCCCGGGCCACGAACTCGCCGATCACCTCGTCGGGGCAGTCCTCGCCGGTCTCCGGGTCCACGATCTTACACTCGATCTCCGGGAAGGCGCTGCCCACGGTGGCCACGCGCACCTCCAGCGGGTCGGTGGTGCGGCTCATGGTGCAGCCGGGGGACGCCTCGGTCTGGCCGTAGACGATGACGATCTCGGGCATGTGCATCTTCTCAACGACATCGCGCATCACGGCGATGGGGCAGGGGCTGCCGGCCATGATGCCGGTGCGCATGTGGCTGAAGTCGGTCTTTTCAAAGTCCGGATGGGCCAGCATGGCGATGAACATCGTGGGCACGCCGTGGAAGGCGGTGATGTGCTCGTTGTGGATGCAGGCCAGGGACGACTTGGGGCTGAAGTACGGCAGGGGCAAAATCGTGCCGCCGTGGGTCATGGTGGCGGTCATGGCCAGCACCATGCCGAAGCAGTGGAACATGGGCACCTGGATCATCATCCGGTCCGCGGTGGACAGGTCCATGCCGTCGCCGATCATCTTGCCGTCATTGACGATGTTGTAGTGGGTCAGCATCACGCCCTTGGGGAAGCCGGTGGTGCCGGAGGTGTACTGCATGTTACACACGTCGTTCACGTCCACGGCGGCGGCCATGCGGCGGATCTCCTGGATGGGGGTGCGGGGGGCGTACTCCAGCGATTCCTCCCAGGTCAGCGCGCCGGGCATGCGGAAGCCCACGGTGATCACGTTGCGCAGGAAGGGCAGCCGGCGGGCATGCAGCGGCCGGCCGGGCTTGTTGGCGGCCAGCTCCGGGCACAGCTCGTTCATGATCTGCCGGTAGTTGGAATCCCGGTAGCCCTCGATCATCACCAGGGTGTGGGTGTCCGACTGGCGCAGCAGGTATTCCGCCTCGTGGATCTTGTAAGCGGTGTTCATCGTCACCAGCACCGCGCCGATCTTGGTGGTGGCCCAGAAGGTGAGGAACCACTGGGGCACGTTGGTGGCCCAGATGGTCACCTTGCTGCCGGCGCGCACACCCAGGGAGACCAGGACGCGGGCGAACTCGTCCACGTCGTCCCGGAACTGGCTGTAGGTGCGGGTGTAGTCCAGCGTGGTGAAGCGGATGGCCTGCTGGTCGGGGAAGTTCTCCACCATCGTGTCCAGCACCTGGGGGAAGGTCTTGTCGATCAGGGTCTCCTTTTTCCAGACGTACTTGCCGGTGTGGCTGTTGTTCCAGTACAGGTGCTTGCGGTTCAGCCGGGTGCCCTCGAAGCGGGACATGCAGCTGGCGAAGTGGGTCAGCAGTATTTCAATATCGGAGAGGCCGTCGATCCAGTCCGGGTTCCACTGCAGCGAGATAAAGCCGTCATAGTTGACCGAGCGCAGCGCGTTCATCAGGTCCCGCATGGGCAGGCCACCCTCGCCCACCAGCTCAGGCACATAGATCTCGCCCTCCCGGCGGAAGTCGTGGATGTGGACGTGGCGCACGTAGGCCCCCAGGTTGGTGATGGTGGCCTCGGCGTCCTCGCCGAAGACGCAGGTGGAGTGCATGTTCCACAGCGCCGCCAGCCGGTCGTCGGCGAAGCGGTTCAGCAGGTCGCGCAGGCGGGCGGTGTCGGCGTAGACGCCGGTGGTCTCGATCAGCAGCGTGACCGGGGCGTCGCCCAGCACCTCCAACAGGCCCGTCATGCGCTCCACGCAGGCAGCCTGGCTGGCGCAGTCGGTGTGGACGCCCACGTAGGGCGCGCCCAGGTTCACCGCCACTTGTACGCATTCGGCAAGCTCGGCGGCGAAGCCCTGGTCGGTGAAGTCGCCCACGCTGTCCACGCAGGGCAGCGACAAGCCCTGGTTGGTCAGGCGGCGCCGGGTAGCGGCGGCCAGCTCGGGATTGGTGGGGCTGTCCTTGCCGGCAAAGGCGGGTCCGTTTACGTCATAGAGCTCCACGCCCGCCAGATGGGCGTCGATGGCCGCGGCCATGGCTTCGGGCCAGGAAAGGGATTTCCAATATTGGATTGAAAATGAGAGTTTCATGTTTTGCACCTCTGGTGGAATTAGGGGACGGTTCCTTATTCCACATTTGGGGGAAGGAGAAATGGAATAAGGAACCGTCCCCTATTCCATTTTCAGTTTTCCTCGTACACGATCTTGTTCAGCGCGCTGATATACGCCCTTATGGACGCGCCGATGATGTCGGTGGAGATGCCGTTGCCGGAGTAGACCCGGCCGGCGGACCTCAGCTTCACCAGGGCGCTGCCCATGGCGTCCCGGCCCTCGGTGACGGTCTGGATCTGGAAGTCGTCCAGCTCGTAGTGATGGCCGATGATCTGCTCGATGGCCAGGAAGGCGGCGTCGATGGGGCCGTCGCCCACGCCCACGCCCCGCAGCTTTTCCTCGCCCCGGCCCAGCAGGATGTTGGCGGTGGCGGTGATCACGTTGCCGCTGTTGATGACGTAGCTTTCGATGTGATAGGTGCTGGGCACCTGCAGGGCGGTGCTGGCGATGATGGCGTCCAGCTCCCGGGTGCCCACGAAGTGCTTGCGCCGGGCCACTCGCCGGAAGGCCTCGAAGACCTTGGCGTTGTCCTCGTCGGACAGGTCGTAGCCCAGCTGGCGCACCACATTGATGACCTCGCCGATGTCGTCGCCCTCGTCCAGGGTGACCCCGGCGGTGTCGCCCACGGCGATGTTGCTCAGGGGGGACTGGCCCTCGTCCTTGGGCTGGAGCATGCGGTTCAGCAGGCCCACCGCCCGGTTCAATTCGGTGGTGCGCAGACCGCAGGCGATGTCCATGGCCGCGCCCTTGACCTCCACCAGCCGTGCCAGCTGCTGGAGGGTGGGATAACCCGCCTCCACGGCGGCGCACTTGACGCCCGACACGCCCTTGAGGATGGCCGCCGCCACGCAGGCTGCGCCCATGCTCATGCTGTCGCTGGGCTGCACCAGCAGCTCGGCCCCTTTGAGGGCGGGCACACCGGCCTGAACAGAGGCCACGAAGGCGGCAAATTCGTCCGGCAGCAGCACGCCGGCGGTGTCGCACAGCGTGACGCGGGTCGCGCCGCATTCCAGGGCCGCGGCGATGGCCTGGCACAGGAAGTCCTTTTCGGCGCGGGTGGCGTCCACAGCGGTGAATTCCACGTATTCGCAAAGTCCGCGGGCGGCCTTCACCTGGGCGCGCACGGCCTCCAGCATGGCCGGGGCCTTCTTGTGACAGGTGTATTCCATCAGAGCGGGGGACAGGGGCGCCAGCAGGTTCAGCCGGGGCTGCTTCGCGCCGCGCACGCTCTCCCAGGTGGCGGCCACGTCGCCGGTGGCCACGTCCACCCCGGCGATCAGCGGGGAGGTCACCATGGCCGCGATGGTCTTGCCAGCCAGCTGGTCGGCCTTGCCGCCGTCAATGGGGGCCAGCTCGATGCCGTCCACCTTCAGCCGGTCCAGGCTCCGGGCGATTTCCAGCTTTTCCTTGAAGGTCAGCGCCCCCTCCCGCAGGGTGGGCAGCAGGGCCAGCGTCATGTCAATCAATTTGATGGTTTTCATCGTGTCACTCCTTGTTTGGATTGGCGTTTTGTGCGTAGCTATGGAGGGGCGGGGCGGTGAAAAAAACGCCCCGAAAGCTCAAACACGAGGTTTGTGCTCTCGGGACGATTCGAATTCAATCAAACCGCGGTACCACCCGGGGTTGCCGCGTGCGCGGCCGCTCATCAGCGCTCCAACAAGCGCTTAGCCATGGTAACGGGGCTTCCGGATTGCCTTACTCAGCGCCCGGGGGCGTCCTTTCGGGTAATCTGCTCTGGCACGAGACTGCCCACCTGCGCGCACACCGGCTCACAGCGACCGCCGGCTCTCTGGAGTGGACCGCAGCGGGCATAATGCCTTCATCGCATTTACTGCTGTAATTTAGCTTAGTAAAGTTTAAGCCATCGCCGGGTGGTTGTCAAGTCGTTTGACGGGAATTTGCGAAGGATTTACAGAATCACGCCACGAAGGTCTTGGATACGCTGGTGTAGCTGCCCACGCCCTTCACCCGCACACCGGAGACGGTGATGGTGTAGGTCTCGCCCTCGATCATGCCCTCGACGTCCATGTCCAGGTCGTCCGGGTCCTTCTCGATGTTGTATACCGGAAGCTCGTTGCCGTCGGCGTCCCGGACGGTGATCTTGAGGTTTTTGTACTCCACGTTGGTGGCGAAGTCGATCTCCAGGTCGTCGTGGGCGGGGTCGAAGGACACCTTGACGATCTCAGGCTTGCTGGAAGGAGTCCTGAAGCTGCCCTTCACCTTGCCGTAGCTGCCGGACTTGCCCACGCGCACACCGGAGATGGTGAAGGTGTACTTCCTGCCGGCCTTCAGGCCGGTGACCTTGAAGCTGATGTCGTCGCTGTCCTTCTCGATGATCCTCGCGGTCAGCTTTTTGCCGGCGGAATCCTTGACCACGACCTTGGCGCTTTTGTAGCGCACGTTTTTGGTGGTGAAATCCACATCCACCACGCCGTTGCCCTCGTATTCCACACTCTTGATCTTCGGGGCGGCCGCCAGGGCGGGGACGGCACTGATTGTCAGCAGCAATACGGCCAGCAGCAATGAGATGATTCGCTTCTTCATGGGAAAAACCTCCTTAATCAGTGTGATTTGATTATAAGGAAGGTATAAGCATTTTTCAAGGCACTCATAGAAACGTTTACAATTTGTTTACAAGTTTGATGCCGGGGCGTTGTGGAAAAGCAATGGCCGGTTGACGGAAGCGTCAATGGCGGGATGCGCGCCGCTGTTGCAGCCAGAGCAGTATGGCCAGGCACAGCGTCATCACCAGCGTGCCGGTCAGGCTGCCCGCGCTGTCGATCAGCACGTCCGTCAGCCGGGCGGCGCGCTCGCTGACGAAGAGCTGGTGCAGTTCGTCGGAGGCTGCGTAGGCCACGGCGACGGCCATGGCCCGCAAGCGGCACCTGCCCTCCGAAAGGCGGGAAAAGCCAAAGCGCATGGCGCCCATCAGGTTGAAGCCCAGCAGCATGAACTCGCAAAAGTGGGCGTTTTTGCGGATGATGTTGCTCAGCGTTTCCCGGTAATTGACCCGGGCGACGCTGGACATTTTTCTGTAATCGGGCCGCAGGATGTGGACCAGGCGCATCGTCAGCGGGTCGCTCAGCGCCTGGGAGGCGGCGCCCTTTTGAGCGGAGAACCAGAAGATCAACGCCGCGGTGACGATGGAGGCGACCAGGAAAAAGCGGGCCCAGAATTTTGAATGCTTCATGGATGGGGAGAACGACCTTTCTTGCGATCTGGAATCCCATCATAGCATATCCGGGGATGAGATTCAAGGAAGAAAAAACGAAACAATTCAGCACTTGACAACCGCCTGAGTTCGTGTAATAATAAACAGGTGCTGAAAAACGCACATGCACCCATAGCTCAGCAGGATAGAGCGACCGCCTCCTAAGCGGTAGGTCAGGGGTTCGAATCCCTTTGGGTGCGCCATAAAGCGCGGATACGAACTCGTATTCTATGAGAACGTGTTTGCGCTTATCCTCAAAATACCGAGGCGATATTAACCGCCCCGGTATTTTTCTATCTCGTGATTAACTTTCAAAGCTGTCCCTGAAACTACCAAATAGCACAAGAAAAGCCCGTAAACACGGGCTTTTCTAAGTTGCTGGTAACTTTCACTTATCTTTTGAAAACTAAGATTCAGTGCCAGCGTGGAACGGTATCACCCTCCCCGATCCCTATGTAAGCATCAAGCACAGTTGGACGCTTCTCCTTAATCAAAACCTCAGAATCCAACTTAGAGAATTTTTCGACCAATTCAGGCTTAATAGAAATCAGTTTCATCTTATGTACCCCGATACAAAAAATGGGGCAACCTTTCGGATGCCCCGACTTACAAGTGAGTGATACTCTACGCCTTGCGGCACCCCGTCACTCCCGGAGGCTAAACATACACGTCCATGATATTCTCGCCGTCATGGCCGACAAGCATCTCTGCTCATAACCATTATATTCGAGCGGTGTAGCTCTTGTCAAGACTCTTAAGAGAAAACTTTTTGACTTTGGCAAGTATTTCAAAAACAGTCAGCACCAGCGTGGAACGGTGTTGCCCTCCCCGATCTTGATATACGCATCAAGCACCGCCACGGCCTCCGGCTGCGGGAGAAACTGTGTCCTATCCATCGGCAGGGCGCGAAGCTGATTAATCGTATAATCCGGGTGTTCTTCGTGGAGGTAGACAAGGAAATCGTTTGTGGCGATAGTCGATCCAGCTATGGGACGTTTCCGTTTCGGGGAGCTTGAGAAAAACCAGGCGTCCGCTGCGTTGATCCCTCGCCGGGTGTAGCTTCGGCTTCTCAAATCCATCTCACCGCCTGTCCGCATCTGTCACAATACTTTGGCCTTGCCATTTCATTTAGTATCGTTTCACATTTCGGACAGTAGGAAAACCAACCGTGCTTTCCTTGCTTGTGCGTTGGGTATTGCGGCTCCTGCTTTTTCAAGAGGGAAAGGCTATCACGCCGCAACATATCATAGCAGCACTCCCCGGTTCTGTCGTTCTTCCACGCGCCATCCCACCTTTTATCCCTGTATGCACATTCTTTACACACTACGCCATCTTGATTTTTGTCGCATATCGCGACAGCAGCGATAACGTCCTCTGACTTCTTGCTTGTAATCCGATCACTCAAGGCGCATTTCCTCCCTTACGATTTCGCAGTAATCGCCGTTGCAGCTAAAGCCCTGCTGCACGGCGGGTTCCTTGACCTTCTCCAAGTCATCGACGTTGACGGCCCTTTCCTGCCCGTTTTCGTCGCCTACAGTCACCATCTTCTCGTGCCAGCACTTCCACGGATAGCTGAGAACCGTCCACGCCTTGTTAGACTGATCCCCTTTGATCTTCACCCTATCTCCCGGCTCAAACATCCCGATTCACCCCTTTCAAAACCTTGTCCCGCGCCTCGCGGGGGCTGTCCGCGACAACCAGCGTCACCGTGCCATGTTCGCGGTCATGGACGGTATACAGCCGATCCTCGTTGTAGAAAATCCGGCTCTTGTTCCCGTCGTCCTCCAACGGCTTAATGCTGTTGAGATAGTTGACGATTTGATGGGCCATAGTGTCGAACTGCGCCGACGTGATAGGTCTGTACCTCATACCTTCGATACTCCTTTCTCTTCCTCGCCGGGTGTAGCTTCGATCCTGCCCTTGAACCACGGGAACAGGTCAAGGCTGTCTGCAATTTCCTGAACAACCCGGACAAACACATCATGGTCAATGTCCTCCGGGCAATCCACATTACAAATGACGTGGGTCAAGGTCTGTCGGTCTATGAACTCGTCACAGCGGGGCTTGTCATACACCCCCGGCAGATTCTCCAGCTCCCACTCGATGTACTTCTGTTTGGGTTCGGTCAGGCTGTCCAACTCGTAATCGGCCAGCTCTTTGTCGGTCAGCTTGCGCTCATACACAAGCAAGTCGTGGTATTTCCCTGTCGGGTCGTCCTGCCGTTCGACAAGGCCCTGCATCGGTTGGCAACCGAGGGAAAATCCCCTCAGTCGCATACCGTAGACATAAACCGTAGATGCCATTGTTAGTAATCCTGCCTTTCTCGCAGCAGGTTTTTCAGGTCTGCCGCGCATTTTCCGCAAAGCGCGATAACGTGGCCCTGACTTGTAAAGTTGCTACGGAAATAAATCTCTATCACATCTTTGTCCCCGTCGCAAACGTTACACCGCCGCCACTTTCCCGATTTCTGAATGTGAATCAATCTCCCGGCCTCCTCACAATGACGGCCTCCACGTCGGACTTGCCAAAGATGCTTTCAATGATGGATCGTACCTTGTTCCAATCGCCGCCCGCGATACCACAGCCCATCTTGTAGGGTATACAGACGCGCTTGCTGCCTCGTTCAGCCATGCCGCGTACATGCTTCAAGCAGCGCCGCATGTCCCTGTAGCTGGTGATCGTGTCGTCGTCCTCGGTGGTCTGCCGTGCCTCATCCTGACAAAAGCAGTTTGCCACGATAACGTCATTCCTGCACTTGAAATACTGGACGCGTCCCAACAGGTCACGACCCTCCACCAAACAGGTGTTGACGTACTCCGCGTATTGCTGCCGGGTCAGCAGCTTGTGACGGATAGCGGCGGCGATTCCCGCGCCCATAACCCCGTGATAGTTGGTCTGATGGCAAATGATACCATCCTTGAAAGCCAAAGCGTCCCCGGTAATCTCGTGAACCATGATTCTTAGTCCTCACTTTCCTCGTTGTGTAGCTCCGGCACCTCCCGCCGATCCCGCCATGCTTTCGCCCGATCATAGCCCTCCCGGACAGCAGCCAGCCAGTCCTTTGCATCAATCGGAGGCTTGAGCTGATAGGCAATCACGCAGATAGCGGAATAGGTTGCGCCGATATTGCCGATCCCGAACTCCCCGAAATCCAGCAGCGCAGGGCCGCACTCCCGGCCCAGCCGTTTAGCCCCTTCCGGGCCATAGTAGATACTGTCAGGGCTGTAGCAATGCACCGATGCCGCCATAGCTATTGACCTCATCCACATTTGGAATTTGGCCCGTACTTTGTCGATGTTCAAATTCACGCTACGTCTCCTCTCCGAACATACAAATCTCGCTGTTGTGTTCGCAGCCAACGCAATGCTCGTTATACCAGTCCTTGAACTCTTCTTCGGACACCAACCCTTTGTATGTATCACGCTCGTATTCGTAACGCTTCACATAACAGGGTTTTTCTTTGGGTTCGGGCTTCTTTTTCGGCAAGGATCGCGCCTCAAAGCGGTATTTCCGGGCGCTGTCCCCGATCTTGAAGAACAGACGCGCCTCCGCAAGCATGGGCGAATCCTCGCAGATGCCAAACTGAAATTCTTTTGCAGCCGTGTTATAGATGCCCCATTTCATCCCGGCTCCGTGGTAGTAGGTTTCACGTTTCAAAACTCCACCTCCTTGAAGTAATTGGAAAGCGCATTGCAGCTTATTATCATTCTGACGCAGCCATTTGTCAGTACGAGCTTATAGGCTGTTCCTTCTTCAAGCCGCCACTTTTGATGGGGGTGCAAACTTATAGACACATGGAAATCACCCATGCTTGGCAGCATGATAACCGCCGCTTGCTTCGGTTTGAAAACCCTGACCTTATCCACCTATCAACGCCTCCTTTGTATGGATTGCGCTCAAACTGCCGTCCCCGTTTTCCACCAGCCGACAACCGGACGGGATGGTAAACTCGACTTCACCCACACGGTAATCCGCATGAATATGTCCACAAACCGCAATGTATTTGCGGGCTTTTTCAGGTGTCAGGCAGATAGCAACGTCCTTTTCAACCTTCGGCCTGTCCAGTCGGCCCACCTCAACGACAAGATAACCGACCATCTTACCGTAGATAGGAATGATCTTCACGGCGTCCCGCCTCCTTCCTTATCGGGCGCAAACAGCCCTTTCCACCTGTCGATGATCCACCAGCGGTTAAGCGGGAGGACGAGGTTGCGCATATCCCGCAAGGCTTCATCCGTCCCACACTCCGGGCAGATATAGACATGGGCGTAACGGCTCAAGGCGTTTCTGACCTTCGCCGGGTTCATGCGCTTCATTCCGCAGCGCGGGCAGGGCGTAACCATCAGCTTAGTTTCGTCCTGCGTCTGCTCGATCAGCGTCTTAGCCGTGTCAGGATCGTCCCACGGCTTCAAAGTCCGTATGAAATTCGGTACGGCGTCCGGGTTGTAGATTTGGCTCATGATACACCCTCCCTTTCCATGCGGTTATAGAAGTCCAGCGACATCACCGCGTAGACCTTGCTATAATCCCTGTTGTCGGTAATAATGACCTCCCTGTTCTTCGTGATGTGAAGGGAATACAAAACGCGGTCAATGAGAATACCCTGTTTCCGGGTATTCTCATTCAACGCCCGCTTGATCGCAAGCTCCGACATTCAGCCCACCCCCTGCAACGCGGGAACACTGCCGGGTGTAGCTCTGCTCTCCAGCTTCGTAGACGGGTCGAACTTCTCTCCATCCACATAGCCTTTTGCGAGGGCGTCCCGTTGCTGCCAGTCCTCCAGCTCCAACCGCTTCTTAAAACGTCGCTTTCCCATCGTCGCCATAACATCCTCAACAGCTTTAGGCACGACCAGCACAAGGCCCCATTCCTGCTCGTTCTCCACATCCTGCCGCCTAAATGCCGACTTCAAGCCCTCTACGAATCCTCTTCCGTAGGCTTCTGCCAGCGAACGACGATACCCTGCGTCGTAATAATGACTGTAGTCGAAAATATCATCAGCACACCGCTTGGCACAGTCAAAGGCGTAGAGGAAAATCTTTTTGCAGACCTCGAAATCATCCTCCAACCCGACAAAACCGATAGTGTACATACGCGCTCCTTTTTGATGACTACGGAAAGCACGACAGCAGTAATGCTCCGCTATGACAGCGGACAGGGCAATAGCCCAATGGTATTTAGTCTTAGACACTTGCACGTCCAGCAGCTCCCGGCGCACCTTGACGTTGGTTTCCTTGGAACAATCCTCGGGGCGCAGCTTGTGTTGTGCCATCAGCTCACGGGCTTTCAGCAGCGCGGCCTTTGCCTCGTTCTCATTCGGGCTTTCTGCCAACGCCAGCAGCTTGGCAATCTTGTCCTTGATGTTCATTCATCTGCCTCCGTTTCTTTGTCGATTTTCCTGCTGCCGGATCGCAGCAGCTCCCAACATACCACCACAAGTACATCGTGGATCAGCAGCAGTAACGCTTGCGCCACAGCTCCCGCCTCCCTTCCGTGTAGCTTTGTCGTGTCGCTTCTCAGGCGACCGGCGCTCCGAGCATCAGCATTTGATTCGCCCCGGCGTTCAGGTAGTAATCAGCGCGGGCCATGACTTCCTCATACTTCTCCCGGCCCTGAAAGCTATCGACAACCGCCTTTTCCTCTTCGGACATATCCCGGTAGCGCTTTCTACCGTAGTTAGGAGGCAACCAGCCCTTTTTCTGACTTGCGAACAGGTTAAACTTTTCAAGCAAGTCCTCATCCTTGAAAACGAGGTGGGCCGTGCCTTTCTTGTAGACCGTCACCGTGAAATACTTGGTGTCGATGTTCTTTGTGATCTGCTCCTCCTGCGCCTTGGCAAAGGCGGCGTCAAGGGTTCCGGGCCAGTCCGTGCGCCCGCTGTCGAGGAAATCAAAGACCTTCTCAATATCCCGGAATTTCTGAATAACGTTGTAGGCCCTGAATTTCTTGTCCCAGCTATCGTAGGCCCCGTAAAACGGCAAAATGACCTTTTTGCCAACCCTGAAACAGTCGTTGGTTCGCCAGCCGTTGTAGTAATGGCGGTTCGGGCTTTCTTCGTAGTAGGATCGCGCAGTCCAATCATCGAACAGTCCAATAATGGTGTCCTCAATGCCGGTTATGATCCTGCCGTTCATCTTGATTATCAGGGTCAGAATGTTGTAGACGGAAAACTCATAATCCTTGAGCTTTTCCACGTTGTCGTACAGCTCGCTTTGAAGATTCCCGGTCAACTTGTTTACAATCACGGGCTGTTGGAAGATCGCACGCCAGTATTTCCCGCGTGTCTGCTTGAGGTAGTTGTTTATGATCGCCTCACGGTTTCGCCCGCCTACGTTGATGTGCAGCTCAAGAATCGGGGATCGCAGACTGTTGGTGTCGTCGATGTCATTTTGCAGCATTTCCCGCATAGCATCGTGTTCCTCGATCAGTCGGATTCCACAAGCCGCCTCAAAGTTGTAGCGGTTCACCCATTCCTCAATGACGTTATACTGTACCAGCTCCGTCAACTCGGAGGGGACTTTCTGCGTCTTGTAGGTAGGCGCTTTGCGCATATCATCAACTATGGTGCTGTCCACCTTCACGGTGGGGATATGTACCCGGATCAGCGCCGCGTCTACATCGGTTCGCCGTTCAGCATCGGCAAAAGCCCCGGACACAAACTCGATCTCCGCGCCGTATGCCTTGAGCTTCGCCGCCAGCTCCCGCCTCTGCTCCGTGTAGCAGTTCCGCAACGTCTCCGCATTCAGGATGCAGCAGATTGTTCCGCCACGCTGCATCAGCTCCAGTGCTTTCAGCAGGTGGGCCGCGCCGTTGTCAAAAGGCGGGTTCATAACGACCAGCCTATACCGCTTTTGCGTTTCGTAGGTCAGGAAATCATCATGCACGACCCTGAAACCTTCGCCCTCCAGCACGTTACGCAGATTGGAGTCAATCTCCACACAATCAATGTCGGCCTCTTTGATCGCCTCGGCCCATGTGCGAGAATCGTGGGCGGGATAGCGGTTACGGCTGTAGTGCAGCCGCCCCGCCACGTAGCGGGCAAGGTCGCCCTTACCCGCGCTCGGCTCCAGTACGCTCTCGATCCTGTCCCACCTCAAGCCCTGTAGCAGCTTTTCAGCCAGCTTCTCGGGCGTGGGGTAGAAGGTCTTACGCGCCCGGTCACTTTCGGTCATTCTTACCAGCCTGTTCATGCTTGCCCTCCTTATCCGATTTGGCGCTCCTCTGCGTCGCTTTCCAGTCCCGGACGTGCCGCCCGTTGGCCTGTTCGATTTTGCGCATGAGCTTCAACTTTTCCTTGGTTTTCACCCTTGCCGCCTCCTTTCAGGGCGTATAAATGACCTCGTGCTTTTCCGGGTACGTGCCGTAGTCGGCAACGATGTACTCCACGCGCTCCCGGTCTGCATCATTGACGATAACCGTCATGCTGTGCAGCAGCCTTCCCCGGCTTTTGCGTTCCACGGTGTCGGGACGCATCATCAACACGCCGTAGTCGTGCCGATCTCCCCGGTTGGCTCCGTCAATACGATAGCCCCGGTTTGTCCACACCTGCGAGGAAACAAGTCTGCTCGGTATGACCGTTTCCGCGTCCCAACGCAGCTCCTTGATATTCACGCCCCGAACCTCCCTTATTCGCCGTCTATGGCGTCTGCCGTGATGTTATAGCAGCCGTGCCGCTGCATGATCTTGAGGTGGGCTTGCAGCTCGTCCCACGTCCCTTTGAACGTTTCGCTGAGATTGCGGCTTTCCGTCCAGCCGTCATCACAGTCATAAATAATCTCGTACATGATCCCGTGCCTCCCTCCCCCGCGTTGTGTAGGTTTCCCGCGACGCCCCGGAGGGCGTTTCGGCAAGTTACCGGCTTGCCATCATCAGGCGGGATTTACAAAGGTCGTTACCCCTGCCATCGTGGCAACGACGCCAGCCGTGAACCCGTTGACGGTCAGGCCATACACAATATCCTTTGCCACTCCCTGCGAAAAACGCTTTGCGGGCTTTCCGGCTTCCCACAATGCCGTTGTGCCCTCCGTCCCGGTGACAAACTTTGTGGTATAACCCTTGTCTTTACCCTGCCATGTGAAAACCGCAATCACATAATCGTATTTCTCCATGATCCTACCTCCTATACCCTTCGTATTTCTCCAACAGCCGCCGATGGAAGTCAGCGCGGGCCTTGCGCTCATCGTCGAAGTAGTGACCCCAATAGTAATCGGCCTTTTCGCTGCCGTTGGACAGCAGCCATGCCGTGCTTTCCCACGTTACAAACATTCTGCCGAGGGAGGTTTCCTTTTCAGCCAGCACTATGCGGGATTCCTGCCCCGAACGGGACGCAGTATAGGTTTCGGAGACTGTGATCTTATAGCCCTCGTTGGCCTTGATCTTGTTCTCCAGCATACCGCCCTCATTGGCCTTGATCTCCGGCGCGTCGTCGGGTTTCCCCTGATCCTGCGCCACAAGGCCGTTCACCCATTCAAGGATTTTTGCCGCCTGATCGTACCGGGCAAAAACAATGTCATTCTTGTAAATGCCCGATTCGTACTCCTTCGCCATCTTGCGTTGAAACGCTATCTCCTGATTGATCCTCTCGACAAGCGAATTATTAGCCATTCTGTAGCACCCCCAGCCTTTCAAGCTCCCGCCGATACGTCGTCCGCATAGCCTCCGACCTGTCCACACCAGCCGCCAGCATTGCGTCAAACTTGACCTGACAGCTTACGCTCTGAATCGTCTCACCCAACGTTTCCCGGTGGTGTCCTTCCAGACCATTCACCCTACAGGCAAGACAACCGTTTTCATCCAGCATCTTATCCTCAAAGGCCCAATAGCCGTCTGCCAGCCCTGCGCCTATTTCCTTGCAGATGTAGAACGTTCGGCCTCCCTCTACATAGGTGCTGATATGCCTAATCACGATTTCAGCCTCCTTCCTTTGCCATCATCAGGCCGGGTAGGGCAACTCCCGGCGACGGGCTTTCGCCCGTTTCGGCTTGTGCCGTCTTACTTGATCGTTACGTTTGCAATGATCTTCGGCTCACCAGTGGCGTAAATCCGAATGACGTGATCCCCGTTACCGTAAATCAAATGCCCGCCAGTCGTCCTATAAGGACGGCTTTTCGTACCGTGCCGGAAACCACGGGATAAGTCTGACTCGGAGATGCTGTTGCTTCCAGTTAGCCTCGTGAACCAATAGGTCTTGCCACTCCAACCCCGCCAAAACTGCTTAGTCATGTTCGCGCCCTCCCTTCAAACGTCCATTGCTACCCGATGGTAGGCGTAGAATCTGCCATTGCGCTTGAACAGGTGATACCAACTGGTAAAGGCTTGCCCGGTACAGTCGTACATCGACGGGCGATAGTTGATCTTGATAAAGTCGTTGAAAAACTCGTCGGCGCTTTCCTCGGTGTCGAACACCTCCGGGATCGTTACCAGCTCCGTATAGCCGTCATAGTCCCCGCCAAACGCCCGGCGCTCTACCATGAAGCCCATTCCGACATCAACGGCGGTTCCCCTGTGCGCCCACTTGCGCAACTCCCGCTTGATCTCGATGGTGTACTCCTCCAGCAGCTTCTTATCGGCGTCCTTGCCGAAATCGGGATTGTTCAGGATCGCCAGCAGCGCGTAACCTTCCCGGAAAGACTCATTACCCGTAACCTTGAACATTTCCAGCACCTCCGCTTGTCGCTTGTCGTTTGTCGCGTTGCCATCATCAGGCCGGGTAGGGCGGTTCCCGGCGACGCCCCCGGAGGGGCGTTTCGGCTTAGTCGCTGATCCCGACCTCCCAGCGGCCATCCTTCGGCTCGTCGTCAATGCTGACATCCACGGCGGGCCATTCCTTGAACAACTCGGTCAGGTTGGAAAAGACCTTTTCCTCGTCGGTCACTTCGTCGTAGACCACGACGGGCAACCCGGACTTGTTGACCTCCAAATACCTCTTGAGGTTGTGGCGGGAATCACCGCCATGCCCCAGCGCCGCCAGCTCCGCTTTCAGAGCGTCCAGCTCGTCGTCCTCAAAGGTGAAGGGCTTGAAATCGTCCCCGGTGATCGTCACGGGCTTGTCGTTGATCGCCATGCCCCGGATCGCCTTGCGCTTGAGAACCGCCAGCCGCCGACCATTCGCGCCGAACAGGACGATATGCTCCCAACCCACGAGGTAGCGGGTGACTTCGTTGTACTCCATGTCCTCCAGCGGGAGGGCCTCAAAGGACAGGGCCTTGTAGGCCGCAACGTCGGCCTCGGTGGTGAAGCGGATCGCCGTCGAAATGATAACCTGCATCTTGTTCTCCATGATTCTTTCTCCTTTCGCTTGTCGCGTGTCGTTTTGTGTATCGCCGCTTGCGGTTGATCTTAGCGTAGCCCCGTGGGATTCCCCTTGCTTCCCGACCCCTCGTGACGCCCTCTGACGCTTCCGACAGGCTTGTGTTCGGCTCCGGCTTCTTATTTCAGCCCCGGTGGATTGCCGCTTGCGGCGGTGTGTCAAAAGTCAAAACCTTTTGACTAAAGCAATAATATCATAAACCTTTTGACTTGTCAATACCTTTTTACCAAATTCAGTAAAAAACTTTTTACCGCCCAAAAATGTACACTCTCGCGCGCGTGTACTTGTATGCGCATTTAGGCGTTTTAGGCGTTTTGGCTTACGCCTATACATATAATTTAGGTCTATTAACAGTAAAAAGTGTTGAACTGTTGATATATAGGAGAAAAGCCCGATAACACAAGGGTTTTGACCATCAACACACCCATCAACACTTGCGCAACACTCCGAAAATCTGTTGATTCCCTTTATCAACACTTCAACACCAAAAAACCAAGTGTTGCGCAAGTGTTGACGTAATCTGTTGATGCTTTCCGGCACAAAAAAAAGCGGCGCACAAGCCGTAGCCTGTGCGCCGTCGTCGGTGTGCCTATTCGCGCTTCTTCACCCATACCTCGTACATTCCGTAGGCGCTATAAGCCGCAATCAGGGCATTAAATACGCAGAGCGCAACCGTTTCAATGTTCAGCCCATGATTCAGGAATGTATTCGCGGTCAGCAGCGTGGCGAGAACGAGAACGTACACCAGCAGCCGGGTCGGGATGTGGCCCACCCTGTCCAGCGGGGCCTTGATATACTGTACGATGAAAAAGACCAGGATCGCCGCGCCACCCGTGGTGACGAGGTATTTCCATGTGAACTCGTTCGGCAACTCGCCGGGTGTAGCTTCGTCGCCGGGGCCGCTCACGACCTCCCCCGCGTCGATCAGGGCATCGGCACCGTTGTCGGTTGCCAACGCGGGCAGGACGCAGACGGAAAAGACCAGCAGGAAAGCACAGATCAGGATAAGCAGTTTCTTCATGGTAGATTCTCCTTTCAGGGGTTGGTAATGTATTCCACATCAACCCAGCCGTACACAGTCGCGCCTTTGCCGGGTTTGCGGATCAGGTGATAGGGGTGTTTCCCCTTCGGGAAAATGCCCGTAATGGTGGCCCTGCCGCCCTTACAGGGCAATCCTCGTTTTGCGCTGGAGCTGGCATAGTGGACGTTGCCGGTAAAAACCACCTCGTCCCCGATTTTCCAGCTTACGGGATGATCGGTTTCATCTTTGCCCGTTTCCTCCGCGTAGAGGTCAAAATACCTCTGACCGTACCCGGCCCGTTTGATCTTGACCTTTTCGCCCATGTCACGGGGGCGTTCAAACTTTGTCAGCACAAGGTCGGATGCGGTCCGGACAGTGGTTGCCGTTTTCAGGGCGTTCAGGACGCCGCTGTAGCGTTCGGAAAGCTCGGTGAACAGGAAGTCGAGTTGCGCTTGAAGGTCGCCTATGGACGCGCCTACGGCCCTACAGTGGGCCAACAGCGCCGCCTTCCGGGTGCGGTATGTCCATTGCGCCAAACCGTAGCCCGCGCCATCCTTCGCAAAGCCCTTGTAACTGCCGCTATCAACGGCGGCGGTATATTCCGCGTCGTTCATATCCAGCGGCTTCTCAAAGCTGTTTTGCAGGTTGGTGGGCTTCAATGCGCTTTCCGCATAGAGGTTTCCCATAAGACCGGCAGCTCCAGCCGGGGACAAGCCCCTACCGATCAGGTAATTCCAAATCTTCTTTTCGTTCGTCATGTGATCCTCCCAAGAAACTGTCATTGAGGGCGCACTCTTCATAGACCTGTTCTATCCGCTTGATACTGAGCCGCGCCCTGTCGTTCGCAAAATCCTTGTGCGTCTCGCAGTAGCCCTTATAGAAGGTAATGTCATCGAGGACATTATTGAAATGCTCCTCCGAATGTCTTTCCTTCCGGCGTATCTCGTCGGCAAATCGTAGGATTCGCCGTCGTGCGTCAAGGGCCTTGTCCTTGTCCCGTGTAGCATCCTGCTGCTCGTCATGCTCCTCCAACTTCGTCAAGCGGTCTTTGATGCTCTCCAGCTCCGTAATCACGTCGCCGTTTATGGCCTTGCCTATTCGCTTCCCGAGCCAACCGAAAAACCGCCCCAACATCTTCCCGATCCAACTCCACGGGTTGACCTTTATGGGGGCGATTTGCAGCACGGTAAAAACGACGATCAGCCAAAAGCCGCATTTTCCCAGCAGCTCCCCGGCGTCAACACCTATTGACGAAAGAAAAGTAGAAACACTCAAAACAGACCAGTCCTTTCACGTTTACTTTGTTACCGCCTCGATTTGTTCACGACGTAAAGCAGAGCCGCCGCAAGCAAGAGGGAAAGCGCGGCGCGGGGGATGGCCTCCCTCACGCCGCAAAGGGCTACATCAGCCCGTGCAACGGCAACGCGCAGGGCCTCCAGCACGTCCATTAAGCCGCCGCAGCCTCCGGCTTGTAGAAGATAAAGAACTGCTTGCGTTCGTTCTCGAAAGCGGCCAGCTTCTGCTTTTTGCGCTTCTTTGAGGCGGGGTCGTTGGCGTACATATAGGTGTCGTCGGTTTTCCACAGACAGATGTAGTGGCCCCCGGATGTCCAGTAACCCGGCCCCATCGACGCCACAACAAAGGCCCCGTTCTTGATCGCGGCCCTCGCCGTCGCCATGCTCTTTGTCTGGACAAAGCCGGTGAAGCCGTAGGCTTTGGCAATGGACTGGAAGAAGCCCCATGCCGTGCCGCTGTTCTTCGTGCGGTAGCCGTGCTTGACGGCATAATCGCACATTTCCACGGGGGTCAGGGCCGCGTCGATCCACGTAGCCATGATGTCGGCCATGCTGGTAGGCCCGCAACCGCTGTTGGCAATGGTCTGTTTCTTGTTATTGGTGGAGGTATACACGATCTTGCCCCAGCGGGGATCACCCTGCTTGTAGTCCACGGGCTGGACGGTGTTCGTCCCGGAACCCTTCGCCGTGCGCGTGTAGCTGCACCCCCACAGCGCCAGCCAGTCGTTTTTTGTGACGTTGCCCGTAGCCTCCAGCCCCGCCGTAGTCTGAAACGCTATGACGTTCGCTCGGGTGTTCTTGCCGTATTTGCCGTCAGCGGTGGTGCTGACAAGGGCCTGAACGGCCTTGACGTATACGCTGCCGGAGTAGTCCTTGTACAGCACATCAGGCAGGGTTTCCACCAGCGCGGCAAAGGTCTGAGGGCCAGCCTTGCCGTCCACAGTCAGGCCCTTTTCACGCTGGAAATTCTTCGTGGCGGTTTGGAGGGCAACGGTAAACTCATCCTCCATCGGGAACCCCATCAACAGCCGGTAGGCTCTGACCGCCTGTTTGGAGTTACTTTTGCTGTTCAGTTTCAGGATCATCCTGAGTCACCTCCGTCAATTTCCCGTTGACCATGACCATAACGGTGTCACACTCAACCCCTTCCTCGTATTCGGGTTCGTAGTAGGGCTTCCGTGCCATTGTCTGCCAACTCCTTTCTGTCATAAAAAAACCACCCTATGATCGGGTGGAAAATCTTCGGCTTATTTTTTCTTTTTGATCAATTCTCCAGAGCGCCGCTTCTTCTGTAACACTGGTCCTGTCTCTCAATACCGCCCTGACGCCTTTATGACTGTAAAAACAAGTCTGATCATCCAAGTCAGCTAATGCCATAAGTTTGTTGTCTCGTGAGAGATTTGCCAGCGCACAATTGTAAATATACACGGCATGTCGGGTATCTACGCCGAGAATACTTGCAACCTCATCCATGTTTCTTCTTTCTATTCCGTGTAGCACAAGCGCTTGTCGTTGCCTCGGATCAGAAAGACGATTGATCGACTCACGTACATTTTGCTGTATCTCTTCGTGCAATAACGAATCATCTAAATCCGGCAAGCTGTCGTCCCAAAGTGTATCGGCCAATGTCATGCTATCCTCTGTATCATTTAACAATGGCGCATCCAATGAAACCGATGTTGGATGATTGCTTTTGAGTTTGCCATTTCTTAATCCAAGAGCTGAATATATCTCCAGTGTTATGTATTGTTTCTTGCATATCGCCCAGCTTTTCCCGGAATCTTCTTTATAGGCTTGTTTTGCCCTTACAAGCCCAATAAAGGCCGCTTGAGCCAAATCCTCAACACTAACAGCGTGGTCTTTATCACACAGTCCTCGAAAATGCCATGCTATCGCGTGTAGCGTTTCTTTGTTCTCTTCATATAGCTCCTCATACATTTTAGATCAATCCTCTATGCGTTCCCAAATAAAACGTCCATAGTCCGCATTACGCCATTGACCCAAACCGTGATAAGCACCGTAATCAAGAGCTGCCTCAATAATATCCCACGTCAGGCTTTCACCTTTGGCTGATTTTGAGGTGGAGTTGGGAAGCAATGATATTTCAACGGTAACGTTCCAGGGATCATCTATCTGCTCAGAGGATGCAATAGCCACTCTTTCACCCTGTGGTCCACTACTTCTTAAAGGACGCTCAAGTATAGTATCCTCATAAAATACATAGGCATCCTCACGTTTTATGGGGACAAATCTGGGTTCAACAAACACAAGTAGGTCAACCTTGGATTTGTAGGCAGCGATATTATATTGCCCTCTGAGCGCATAAAGGGCCGCTTTGAAAAAGCCCTTGACCTGGTAACCCATAACACAAAGGTGTCCTTGCTTGTCGCGGGCAAATACGGTTAACCCGCGCTCGTCAACATCAAATGAAGAAGCAGTTTCTTCTTTCGTCGCTTCTTCATCGATTGCTTTTGACGTAACAATACGGGTCCGAATGTCCTTAATAGCCGGAAGACTACCGAGGATAGGTGTTAATCCAGTAAGCCTATATGTCCTGGATTCTACTCTAAGATTTGCCATGTGTAACATTCCTTCCAAATTGTGCTATTTCACTACTGCACTCATAGAAACTCTACTGGACTCCGCTCTTACATTACTTCGCTCTTACCCTACCGTGCTGTACTTGACCGTACCCAGCTATCACTTTGTCAATAGATTATACAGAGGCACAGCAGTTAAATATGACATGAGTTCAGCCCGTGAATAGAATTTACTATATCCGATTACAAGACGTTCAGCGCCAGTGTAATCGATATATGCATAGCGTTTGTCATAGTACAACTTGCCACTTCTTGACCTTTTCATCTGCCATATGTATTTCTTATGGGATTTATCGATTAGTCTCGAGGCCCGTTTTCTTGAATACGGCTTATTAGGAATACCTAATGCGTCAAATATGTCGCACATCCTGTACCACGTTTTCCCATTCTCTGTTTGGCGATGCACAGAAATAAACTTATCTCGGATTTTTTCGTCCTTCAACCCACCTCACCTCTCTATCATAGAAAAGGCGACCCCATCGTAGTACGGTGTCCTGGTCTCACGGTTGTACCTTTGCGCTCCAAAGGGGATCTCTGACGTGTAGCAGTTTATTGTCGTTTGCTGTCCTGTAGCTGGATCAACAATTGTGACGTTGTAAAATGTTCCCGAGATGTCAGCAGCGAGCTGCTGCATTTGCGTCTGTTGCAAACGCAGCAGCTTCACCCCCACTTTCATCTTACTGGCAATCCTTGTCCGATGCATCAGTCCGGTTTGTACGTCACGCCCACTACCCTCGGCATCCAGGTCGTTTCTGGAAATCTCCAACGTTTCCACCAGCGGCGCGTAATCGTGGCCGTTGATGATCAGTACAGGTTGTGCCATAATCCACGCCTCCTCAACTCAGCAGCGGCGAGCTGCCGAACATCTGTGCCCGTCGATTGATATCGTCGATAATCTGCTGTGCGGTTAACCCACCACCTGAGTTAGCGGGTTGTTGGTTACGACCAGATGCCTGTACCGCCGCCACAATCTGCCCTGCCACCGAAATAATGGTTTGAATCAAATCCTCAGTGTTAGAATTTAGAGTGTTCTGGATGTCCTCTCCCGTCAGGGCGATTTGGGCTGCAACATCATAAGGTAATACAGACCCAGAAGCCATCACCGGCTCATGATACTCTATTCCGTGTAGCGCCGTTGCTCCTCCGATGTTTCCGAGGGTCCCCACAATCGCGTTGGTGCAGTTCGCCAGCTGCCCCGAAAGGAACGTCCCCAGCGCGCTCACGGCCTGGCTCATGCCCGCCACCACCGCGCTGTACATGGTCGCCGCCAGCTGGGATTTGTTCAGGATCTCCGTCCGGCCGTTGATGTGGCCCATGATCTCCGGTCCCGCCTCCCCGGCCACGAACACCGTGCCGTGGGCGCGGGCCGTGCCGCCCGCGTAGTGGGGCACGTTCGACAGGTAGTTCGCCATGCCGCCGTGGGTGATCACGCCGCCCCGGGCGAAGGGCCGCAGCCGGTCGCCGTTGGTAATCACGCCGCCCGTGGCCGCGCCGGAGCTGGTGATCTTCTTCCAGATATTTTCCAGCGCATCCTTCAGCTTGCCGGCGACGGTACTGACAAAATCAGACAGGCCGTTGATGGTGCTGGACAATGTAGCTTTTACGGTGAACGTATCGCCAAAGACACCGTTCAGCGTCTTGGATGACTTGTCCTTGCCGGTCAGCTTGGACAGCACCGTAAAGAAGCTGGCGAACACACCCTTGCGCTTTTTGGTTGGCGTCAGGTCCTTGGAATCGTCGGTCTTGCCCGTCAGGCCCACCAGCACGCTGAAGGCCGAAGCGAACACGCCCTTGCGCTCACCCTCCGGCACCAGCCCCAGCGACTTGTCCGTCATGCCGGTCAGCTTGACCAGCGTCTCAAAGAAGCTGCCGTAGACGCCGACGGTCCCCTGGGTCCCCTTCACCCTGCCGGTCAGTTCACTTTCCGTTTTAAAAAACGCCCCGTAAACGTCGGTAGTGGTCAACGACTTCTCCGTCGCGCCGGTCAGCTTGGACAGCGTCTCGAAGTAGCTGCCGTAGACGTTCTTCAGCCCCAGGGAGTCGCCGGTCTTTCCGGTCAGCTTCGCCAGCGTCTCAAAGAATCCGCCAAACACCCCGGGCAATGTGCTGGACCCCTCGGCCGGCCGGGACGCCAGCTTCGCGAACACATCGACCACGGTGCCGACAAAATCCCCGATGCTCGTCCAGCCGTTCCGGATCAGCGACACCAGCACAGACATCGGGTCCTCGATGCCCAGCCACTGGGCGACGGTGTTCCAGCCATCCCGCAGCAGCCCCAGGTTCAGCTTCACGTCGGCGCTGCCGCCGAAGAGCAGCGTGCCGACAAATTCCCCCAGCTTCTGCAGGGCCAGCTTGAACAGCTCCCACAGCTTTGCCGCGACCGCGTCCCAGTCCACCTTCGCCAGGGCCTTGCTCACGTTGTTGGCAAAGCCCACGGCGTCGAAGCCCTGGAGAAAGGCGATGCCGAAGTCCAGCACCCCCTGCAGGGTGTCGTTCAGCCAGGTGCCAAGCCCCTCCCAGTCCACCTTTTTGAACAGGTTATTCACCGCCGTGACCAGCGCATCGCCCGCGCCCTTCCAGTCGAAGCCGGCCGCGGCGGTGCCCAGGACGGCCAACAGGTCGTTCACCCGGCCGCCGAGGGTCTGGCCCGCGCTGGCCCAGTCCGTCCGGGCGATGAAGGCGTTCAGGCCTTCGGTCAGCTTCAGCGCCAGCCCCGCCCAGTCGATGGCATCCAGCTTCTCGCCCAGCTTCGCCGTGAAGCCGTTGACGCCATCCGCCAGCTTTTCAGCGAACTGGACCCAGTCGAATTCATCCACGAACCCGGCGATGGTCTCGGCCAGCGACGTGAACAACAGCGCGATGGTGGCGCCCACGGTGGTAAAGTCGATTTCGGCCAGGGCATTATTCAGGAATTCGGCCACACTCGCGCCGATGTTGGTGAAATTGACGGTCTCCAGCGTCCAGTAGGCGGTGGAAAACAGGCCGTTGACGTAGAAGCCCACCTTCGCGCCCAACCCCGCCCAGTCGACGCTTTCCACCATTTCGTTGATCTTGCCGCCGATGAGGGTGCCCAGCGCCATCCAGTCCGACGCCTCAAACGCCGCCTTCAGGCTGTCGGCAAAAGCGGCGAGGCCCGATTCGATCTGGCGCTCCTCGAACATACCGGCGGTACCGCTCCCGCCGCCGCCCCCACCGGAATCCGACCCGGCTGAGCCGTCGGTGAGTACGTTAAGATGGTCGAAGCCGCTTATATAGCGCCTGAGTGCCGCCGTGGCCTTCGATATTCGCCCGGAGACCGAATCCCATGCGTCTGCCGTCTTCTTTGCCGCCACATAGGTGGAGGAACCCGTCAAACGGGCGAGGAGCTGGTTTATGAGGTTGAAAAGCCCCACCAGCTTATCTGTGACATAGTCGATGACCGGGGCCAACGCGTTGATCAGCGGCGCGGCCATGGCGGCCAGGGAATTGCGCAGATACAGCGCCGACGTGGCCATGGAATCCAGGGACGACGCCAATTCCTTCCACGCAGCCCTTCCATAGCGGTACAGGTTCATCAGCCCTGATTCCAGCCCGGACGCAAGGTTTTGCGCGTGCATCAGCGCTGAGACGATCCCCCTGGCATAGTCATTTAAGCGCGCAAAGCCCTGGACAGCGCGGTTGACCCCCGCGCCGAAAGCGCGCACCGACGCCTTCATGCCCTCAAGCGCCGAATGCACGAGGCCGGTATTGCGATAGAACGCCGCCAGGTCCATGCCCGCCACGGAGGATGGCCCGCCGGTATCGACGGTGATGCCGTAGTTTGACAAAAGATCACTTCCTTTGGTTGGGGTGGGAGGGAGTAAGGGATTAGGGATTAGGGATGGCCGGCGTTGGCGGCATGGAAAAGGCGACGCAGTTGCGCCGCCTTGGGGGAGCCGGGATTTGGACGTTCGGTGAAGAATAGAATTAATCGAGATGAATATCGAAGCGAGACAGCATTGATTCGATGGAATTGACGTTATCCAGCATAATGCCAGACCTTATATACACTTCATGCCCGAAGGTGTAGAGGGTAGAAGGATATATCCCAGCGCGCAGGGCCTTTCCATACGACACGGCATAAGTATCCGAAGATTCATACACATCCTGAACAATCAATCGAATCTTGGAAAGAAACATAGAAACTTCTTCCAACGCCGTATACAGGTCGAAGCCTTCATAGGTTTTGCCGTCTATAGTGACGTTCGCGCGTTCGGACACGGCCTTCGCCGTCGCGATATTGTCAGACATAAAACAACCTCCAGTCAACATTGAATCTTGACCCGAGGCAAGCAGTATGCTAAAATTTACATGCTTTCCTGCGGGAGAGCGGGTAGCTGAATGGGACGCCAGCAAGCATTAAGCCCATTCAGCTATTTCGTTTGTCGAGCCATTCACGAACCAGCTGTAAACCCTTGCGTATCACACCACTGCGGGTGGATTGCATTTCACGCGCCATATCATCGAGCTCTGAAACCTCAGAAGGAGACATGCGCATCTGAAGATTGATAGATTTCCTATCATCGCCAGCGAATGGCCGACCTATTCCCTTATCGTTGGGAGACAATCGTTTCACCTGCCTTTCGATGACGATTATAATTTATGTAATTACAAAAGTCAACCGCATTTGCAACATTTCAGAAACATGTCGCAATATCGCTGTAATATTGGCACGATTGAGCGATTAAAAAATTATTGTCAGGAGAACCGTCCCCATGACACACCAGCCGCATTGCATTCTCCAACGTTTCCACGACTTCCCGATTGCGAGACGCGATCATCCGGGCAAGGGACGAATCCTTGTCAGAGACGGTGAGATTGAAATAGCAATCGACCAGGCGGGAAAGATAGCACGCCCGATTGAGCAGCACGATCAATGCCACATCTTCGCGGATTTCAACCACAGGTTCATTTTCATGAATGTCCATAAACAGCCACCTTTCAATATCATTCAATAGCAGAAGGCACGGCGAGCAGTAGTTTAATCGCTTCGAGACGATCTATATCCAAATCCTTGGGATCACCCTTGTGGCGCAGGATTTCAAGTTCTTCCCGCCGGATCATCTGATTCATGTTGGGGATACCGCCATAGGAGAACAGGAATTCAGCTGCCCTGACATCGCCTTTGCAAGCTCTATTCGCCATAGAAAACATTATCATGATCGCTACGGTGGGCAAGCCGCAATCATTGATTTCATAGCCGAAGGTATTGAGAATATCCGATTCATAACTGTTGGGATCGACTTCGGCTTTCAGGATGGCATTGATGATACGCTGTATGGCACGCGTTTTCTTGATGCCGGCAGACATCTTCGCGCGGCGATTCGCTTCCATTTGGGCCGACACTTCAGGCGAAGACGCAGCCAGCTTTTCATAATAAGACGCGCCAGGTTTAAATTTACGAGGCATACGCACACCTCCGCACAGCTACCAAAAATATAGCATACCATTTCGCCATACACCAAATAATTCAAATGGCATGCCATAGATATCACTGAAGCACATGACGCACAAATCCCTTTTAGACAACACAAGCACATCCTTTTGAGATGACACGGCTTCATTCTCTTTTACGGAAGTGTCAGATTGAGGGAATGGCGCTTGATTCGACAAACATTGCTGTTCCATATTACGACCCCACTAACTTGCCGGGAGGTATCGGGGGGCGGCAGCGCCCCTGATCTTCAATCCGTTCCCGGCGACACGTAGTTAGTCCTTTAGGGCGACATGTGCGTCGGGACGGAATGTAACTCCGCACGCGGAGTTCATACCTTACAGATTTTCCGCCCGGAAATCCCGCAGGATTTCAGGAAAATCTGCAATCCCCCCTCGATGGAGGCCTGCCTCCATCGACGAGCGCCGCAAGGCGCGCAATCTCCGCCTGTTCCGCTTCTGTGTACCGCGGCTTCAGCTTGCACAGGCTGAGATTGTTGTTCCAGAACTCCAGCTCGTTCTTCTCCAGCTTTTTCCCCTTGGCCTTCTTCCCCCGCAGCCCCAGGATCGCGGCGTAGGTGGTGTCCTTGATCTCCATGAAATACCCCATGAAGGTCCACCAGTGCATATAATCCACGCCCCGCACCTCGAAGCCCGCGGCCCGGTTCACCGCCGGGAAGATCAGCGGCGCGTCCTGGGTCCAGTCCATCGTCCGGGGCCCCGGCCTGCCGTCGCCGGCGCAGCCGTGGTCGATGAACGCCACCGCCGCGTCGAACGCCGCCTGCAAATCCTCCGCCGGCATGTCGTCCAAATCCGGATACATGTTGTGCAGGCAGATCAGCACCTTTTCCCCGTCCGTCAGATCCGGGTCCTCAAACGCCGTCAGCGTCCGCAGCACATCCCGGAAGTCGCTGTTGATGGCCCACTGTCTGCCTCCCACTTCGAGGGAGGTTGGGAGATCAAAGATCATATCGCACCGCCTTTTTAATTGAGAATTGAGAATGGAGAATTGAGAATGAATGGCCAGGCTAACTCTAATTCTCCATTTTCAATTTTCAATTCTCAATTACTTCAGGTACTTCTTCGCCTTCTTGGACATCGCCCTGGTCTCGGTGTCGAACTGGGCGCCAATGAACGCCCCCACCTTCTGCAAGACCTGGGTGGCGTAGAACTCGCCGTTTACGGGGCTGAACGGGTGCATCCTCCCGAAGAACGCCTCCGCCGCGCCGTCGCTGCCGAACAGCTTATTGACAGCCGCGTTCAGCCGGCTCTCAGCCTCCGTCAGGGCCGCCACCAGCTTCGGGTCGGTCAGGTCCATCTCCCCGCCCTCGGGCACACTCAGGCCCTCCAGGGGCTCGGAGATGGCGTCAAACTGCTCCGCCAGCCGGTTGTAGCGCTCGATGATGCCGATGTCCGTCGGGTGAAACCGGAAGGAACCGATCTCCTCTCCGTCCATATTCAGAATCGGGACGCGGCGCGCGCCGTCGTCCACGGTAATCGCAAGATTCATGTTTTTCATATCCGCCATGGTTCATCCCTCCATTGAAAATATCGGGGCGGCATATCGGTTTTGCCGCCCCTCGTGCCTGCGTCAGGCCGCGGGCGTGAACGTCTGGTTGCTGGTGTTGTAGGTGCCTTTCGTCTTCTGGCCCACATAGTAGACCGTGAAGGGGATCTGGTAGCCGGAGGTATCGCCGCCGTAGCTGGACGGGATCACGTAGCACTGCTGCGTGTAGGCCACAAACGTGCCACTGGTGGAGCCTTCCTCCCACAGGTGCACCTCCAGCGCCGTGGTCGCCGTGCCTTCATACTGGGCGCGGTTGTCCACGATCTCCTGCAACTTCGGGAACAGCGCGTCGCCCTCGCGAGCGTAGAAGGGCTCGCCGTTGGCGCTGGTCTCATAGCCGTTGTGAATGAAGTTGTTCGCGCCGAGGATGTTCTTGCGCTGCTCAATGTCGGGGTTCATCTCGACGTTGAACTCCTCCAGGTCCTCGCCCAGGCGGTACCAGCTCGTGGTCTCGCCGCCGAAGCTGCTGTCGATGAAATGCGCCATCATCTTGCGCTCCATCGGGACGACATACGCCATAAAAACTCACGCTCCTTTTCAAGGGATGCGGGAAACAGTCCAGTGGACTGTTTCCTCGCAGTCTGTAGTCGTTTCGATCAGGCCACCCGATAGGCGACCTTGATCTGTATCTGGTAGCGCGCGAACGCGCTGCCCATTGCGATGGGATAGCCGCTCAGCGTCGGCACGATGGCCGTCACGGTGCCGCCCTCCCATTCAGGAAAGTCCCGGGCGTTGTTGCGGTCGATGATCCACGCGGCCACGTCCTGCATCACGCCCAGGTTGTCCAGGTTCTGCCGGTACTCGTCGCCGTAGGGCTCGCGGGAGGCAAACACAAAGTTCTGCTCCTGCGTCGCCCGCAGCACGTGCTCCCCCAGGATGTTTTCCCGGTAGCGCAGCGCCGTCGGCGTCGCGTCCAGCGAGTAGCTGCCGTTCTCGGCCAGGTAGTCCACGCCGAAGGCCCGCGCCCGCTCGATGGCAGGGCAGCGCCGCAGCCACGTCCGGAGCACCCCGGTATTGTTGGTGTCAGGCATACGGTCAACCTCCCTGTATCATCACTCTGCGCGCCTCGTCCAGCCATTCGGTCAGGTGGTCCGCTTTGGCCCGCTCGAACCAGAATGACCCGGCCTTGGTGTTCTGCGCCGTGTCGTACTGCAGTTTTCTTCCGGTTGGGTGTTTCGGGCGTCCAGGCGGAGACCACCAGCCCATGACCACGCCGGTCTCGGGGTCGATGTCCGGGGTATTCGGCCCGTACACTTCTCCGTAATACTGGTATCGGGCATAGGGCGTATTCCAGATCACCAGGCCGCTGCCGATCTCGGTGCTCAACTGTGCCGAGAACTCCAACACTCGGTTCGGGCTCGCTGGAATATAGCCTCCCTCGATACAGCCGTCGATGACCTTCTGGTCGATAAACCGCTGCACCCTTCCGCCCTTCTCCAGCCCGTAGGCCGCCAGCAGGTCGTTCGGATCCAGGTTCGCCTCCAGCCTTGCGTTGATGCTGAACATTCCATCATCTCCCAAAGTGGGACAGAGGAACCGTCCCCATCTCGTGCGCGATGGGACCCAGCGCCTCAGCGCTGGGCGCGCGCGTTTCCGCTTTGTCCCACATTACGTCCCGGTGATCCGCCAGTGCTTCCCGTTCGGTGCGCGCCGGTTGTCGGTCACGCCCAGCACGGTCACGCAATCCGCATAGGCCGCCTTCAGCTTCGCCGGCGTCCAGTCGTCGCCCTCCACCGCCGCCTTCACTACGATGTCGCCGCCCTTCAGCGTCCACATGCCGGACACATCCTCGGCGTTGGCGTAGCTCACGGGGTCGGTGTACTGTTTCCCGCCGGCGTTGGCTTCTACCGGGATCCGGATGGTCGCCTTGTTCGCCGCCACCAGGCCGCCCTTGCCGGCGTCCACCGTGCTGGCGTCCGTGGCGAACCAGCTAACGCCGGTGATCACCGTAGGCACCCACACGTTGCCGCCCACCTCCGGGTCGACACAGGCGTTGAACACGGTGATGGTATCGTTGCACAGCTTCACGCTTTTCGCTTCCTTCCCGTGGAATGAGGGGACGGTTCCTCATTCCACCTTTCGTGGCGTCAAAATGGAATAAGGAACCGTCCCCTCATTCCACTTCACGCTACATCACCACTCGGTACAGCAGCGGCACGCCGTTGTCATCCTTCACGCCGAAAAGCAGTCGCCGGATCTCCGCATTCAGCTGCTTTTCGACGTTCGCCGTCTGGTCGGCGGCACTGCCGTAGTTCTCCGAGTAGCCGTCGGTGGAGAAGGAGGCCACCAGGGGCGCGCCGGCCGTAGCGTCCACGCCCACGGCGCTGTCGGCCTTGATGATCGACATCATGGCCTGCTTCACGGCCTCGGGCACCTCCGCCATGTTCTCCACGCGGCTGTCGGTGAGGTAGTCCACCCGCTTGCGCGCCCTGAACTCGGCCAGGGTGAAGTCCGCTTCGGGCAGCGTGCCGCCGTAGGATTGGTATTCGTCGTAGGTCAGGTACAACGCCCTCGCTCCTTTCGTTGTTGGCGGGAAGGGACCGGTGGCGGCTGGTAGCGACACGAAGTTAGTCCTTTAGGGCCGCCGCTACGGGTTCGCGTCAGCCGGCCATTCCTAATCCCTAATCCCTCTCCTGTTCGATCAGCCGCGGGAGATGATCCTCGCCAGCGGAATCGCCTTGCTGTCGAAGTACCCCGTCCCGGCGGAATCCTTCACCAGGGCCCAGCGGGCGGCGGTCTTCAGCTGCGCGTCGGTGGGGCTCATGATGGCGGTGGTGGGCTGCACGAAGCTGAAGCCGCGAGGGGCGAACAGCTTCCTCTGACGGGTGATCAGGTACTCCTGGCCGCCCTTGGTCAGGGGATCCCGGTACACCTCGGAGGGGGTCGCCGCGCCGCAATCGCAGTAGTCGAAGGCGCCCGCGCCCAACACGTAGGTGGTGTACTTGTTGTACGCCGCATCGCTGCCGGAGGCGGACACCGCCTCCACGGGCACGTCGTCGTCCACCAGCACGGTGCGGCCGTTCCAGGTCGCCATGCTCAGGTTGCGCTCCACGCCGCTGCCATCGTTGTACTTCACGTAATCCAGCAGCTGCAGGTTCTCCAGATTGGTCGCCACCACGGAGTGCATCACCACGCAGGTGAAGATATCCTTGTTGGCGCCGGCGGCCTTCTGGATCGCGCTGTTCAGCGTGCCCACACCCACGGTGGGCACCGTCTCGCCGGTGATGTCCAGGGTGTGGTCGGTGTTAAAGCTGTTGGCGGTCACGCCGAACACGCCCTCCAGGATCGCCAGCAATGTGGCCTGGTCCACGTCGTCCCAGTAGTTCGCCACCTGGGCGGCGATGTCGGCCATGAAGTCGTGGCCGGTGATGTCCTGGCTGAAATCCTTCTCCTGCCACGCCTTCGCGCGGCCCACGACGATCATGGACTGGAGGAAGGTCTCCAGTTGGGTCGCGGTGATGTCGGTGTTGCCGTCGTAGTTCAGCGCCGTGCCGCCGATCAGGCCGGTCATGGGCACGGAGATGAAGTTGCCGCCGGACTGGTCCACCAGCATGGTCTTCAGGTCCGGCCGGCCCCGCAGAATCCCCGCCTTCAGCAGCGCGTTCTGCTTGACGCGGGGCACGGTTTCCAGGTACTTGCCGAAGACTTCGGCGTTGAAGATCTTGGAATCGAATACGCTCATATCATTCGCTCCTTTCAGTCGCTCATTGGAGTATTTAGTATCTGGTATTTAGTATTTAGTGAAGGTTGAAATCCTCCGGATTTCTTTGACATAAGCTGACGCGACAACCTTCCGACTTCCGCCAATTTAATCAAAGAACTCCCGCAAGGGATTTCTGTCCAGTTTCAGGACATCGGTAATAGAAAGCTTCAGGACAAAGGTAAGGGTTTGTGTCAGCACATAGGTAAGACTTTCTGGTAGAATCGGCACAAGGGGGTGCCGAAGATGCCGTGGAAGGA
>JAFWEL010000084.1 GCA_017512905.1 Clostridia bacterium | reverse complement strand
GCGGCTCCTGGGCCGCCATCGGTTCTCTTGACGATTAGAATGTATGGCGGCGCAGGCGCCGCCGCTACATGGGACTTTGAATTCCGTACATCGTTTTCTCGCGGGAACGTATGTTTTATCCTGGCTGTAACGTTCCGTGCTCGGCTTTTCCTGTTCCCTGTTCCCTCGTCTCCCCGACAAATCAGAATTTACCTGACTGCACGGAGCCTACCTCCGATCTCTATGGCGTCGGAAACCTGGTGTTGCATAGGTATGGGCTTTGTGAATATGGAATATTATGTTTATGTAAACTTAGCAAAACGCCTATTGACACTACCACTTTACCATGCTATAATTCCGCCAACCGTTGAGGAAGAATAGTAATTTCCTGGTCAACCGTAACAGAGAGTCGCGGGCGGTGGAATCGCGATACGGGCGGCGGAGATGAATGGGCTTCCGAGGGCGAACCGAACGGCCATCGGTCCAAGTAGGGGAGACGGAGTTCCCTCCGTTATCAAAGGTTGCCGTATGATGGTACGGTATTGAGCGGGCGCGCAAGCGTCAAGCCGGGTGGCACCGCAGGGTGATAGACGATCCCTGTCCCAGCATTCACAACTGGGACAGGGCTTTTTGCGCTGTCCCAAACGACAGAATGGAAAGGAGCATCCCCATGAGCGCAAAGAAGGTCATCCCCTACAAGATCTACCTGGAAGAGAATGAGCTGCCGAAGACCTGGTACAACGTCCGCGCCGACATGCAGAACAAGCCCGCGCCGTTGCTGAACCCCGGCACCCTGAAGCCCATGACCGCCGCGGACCTGGCCCCCGTATTCTGCGACGAGCTGATCAAGCAGGAGCTGGACAACGACACCCGGGAATACCCGATTCCCCAGGAGATCCAGGATTTCTACAAGATGTACCGTCCCTCGCCGCTGGTGCGCGCCTACTGTCTGGAGGAGAAGCTTAAAACCCCGGCGAAGATCTACTATAAATTCGAGGGCAACAACACCTCCGGCAGCCACAAGCTGAACTCCGCCATCGCCCAGGCCTATTACGCCAAAAAGCAGGGTCTGAAGGGCGTCACCACCGAGACTGGCGCGGGTCAGTGGGGCACGGCCCTGTCCATGGCCTGCTCCTATTTCGACCTGGACTGCAAGGTGTACATGGTCAAAGTCTCTTACGAGCAGAAGCCCTTCCGCCGGGAGGTCATGCGCACCTATGGCGCGTCCGTGGTGCCCTCGCCCTCCGATACCACCGCCGTGGGCCGGAAGATCCTGGAGCAGTTCCCCGGCACCACCGGCAGCCTGGGCTGCGCCATCTCCGAGGCCGTGGAGGTGGCCGTGTCCAACCCCGGATATCGCTACGTGCTGGGCAGCGTGCTGAACCAGGTGCTGCTGCACCAGTCCGTCATCGGCGTGGAGGCCAAGACCGCCATGGACAAGTACGGCATCGTGCCCGACATGATCATCGGCTGCGCCGGCGGCGGCAGCAACCTGGGCGGCCTGATCGCCCCGTTCATGGGCCAGAAGCTGCGGGGCGAAAGGGACTATCAGTTCATCGCCGTGGAGCCCGCCTCCTGCCCGAGCCTGACCCGGGGCAAATTCGCCTACGACTTCTGCGACACCGGCATGGTTTGCCCGATGGCGAAGATGTACACCCTGGGCAGCGGCTTCATCCCCGCGCCGAACCACGCCGGCGGCCTGCGCTACCACGGCATGAGCAGCATCCTCAGCCAGCTCTACCACGACGGCTACATGGAGGCCCGCGCCGTGGAGCAGACGAAGGTGTTCGAGGCGGCGGAGCAGTTCGCCCGGGTGGAGGGCATACTGCCCGCGCCGGAGAGCAGCCACGCCATCCGCGTGGCCATCGACGAGGCGCTGAAGTGCAAGGAAACCGGCGAGGAAAAAACCATACTCTTCGGCCTGACCGGCACCGGCTACTTCGACATGGTGGCCTATGAGAAGTATCACGACGGCCAGATGACCGACTACATCCCCACCGACGCCGACCTGGAGAAGGGCTTCGCGGGGATTCCGAAGATCGACCTGTGACCCCTTTCAAGCACGGGGACTGTCTCAAAACCATCATACCACAAGTAGAGCCACCATGAATGAAAAGCAAGCGCCATATGGCGGCAGATTGCCGCCGCTACAGGTACCATAAGTCGCTATTCTACCGCTTTTCACAGTAGATGAATATTGTTGTATAAAACAGTTGCAGGGGCGGCGCAACGCCGCCCCTACAATTGCATCTCCTTCGTATATTTAAGATTTAAGACAGCCCCCTTGTCATGTCAACCCTTCCGGTGGCAGCTGCCCCGGCAGACGAGGCTGACCGGGATGACCGCGGTCTCATAGGGCAGGTCGTTGTGGTGGATGCGGTGGCGCAGCAGCTCGACGCCCTTCATGGCCATCAGGTTGAAGTCATAGCTGACGCTGCACAGCGGGATGGGGAAAGACAGCGCCCCTTCGATGTTGTCGAAGCTGACGATGCCGAAGTCGTCGTTGGCGAACCTGCCGGACTTCTGCATTGCGTCCAGCATGTGCCAGGCCTCCACGTCACAGAACACGAACAGGCCGTCAAAGCCGGCGTTGCGCAGCTGCGCCAGCTTTTCCACCAGCTCGGCGTACCAGGCCTCCAGCTGGCGGTTGGCCATGATGTTGCGGGAGGATTCGTAGATCTCCCGGTCCGCCGGGGCAATGCCTGCCTCGTCGCAGGCCCTCAGGAAGCCGCTGAGCCGGCGCTCGCTGGAAAACACGACCCTGCGACTGGCGATGTAGCCCAGCCGCCGACGGCCGGATTCGATCAGGTGCCTCGTGGCCAGGTAAGCGCCCTCGGCCTCGTCACAGATCACGCTGTCGGCCTCGCCCGCGTTCAGGTATCGGGACATCAGCACGAAGGGCATGCCCGACTGGCGCAGCCGCTCGATGGTGGGGCCGCTGCGGCTGTTGGGGATCAGTAGTATGCCGTCTACCCGGCGGGAGATGGCCTCCTCCACCAGCACCCGCTCCAGCTCGGCGTTATCCCGGGAGCACATGATCATCACCGAATAGCCGGCGCTCTGGGCCGCGTCCTGGATGCTGTCGGCCATGATGCCGTAAAAGGGGTTGGACATGCCGCCCAGGATTACCGCCAGCACATGGGTGCGCCCCGAGCGCAGGGAGCTGGCAATCTGGTTGCGCATGTAGCCCATCTCGGCCGCCACCCGCTGGATCTTCTCCCGGGTTTCCCGGGCGATGTCGTCCTTGTTGCGCAGCGCGTGGGAGACCGTGTTGATGGAATAGCCCGTCTTTTTGGCGATATCCTCCAGAGTGACGTGCTTCGAGCCGTTGGATTGTGTCATGTCATTACTCCATTTCCGGCGGGGGACAGGCCCCACCCCACATATAGTATAATGGAAGATTGTAAATTACGCTAAGAATGATCGCCCATGTTTCAAAATTTATAAAAAAACAGAAAATAACCCTTGACAAATTGAAATTGGCATGTTATTATTTTCACAGAGAAGAACATTAACGTTAATGTTATCGATAATGGTTTGCACACAGTGATGAATATGCCAAATAATGTTAACCACTTTTAATCAACCATCTGACGGCAACGCACACTCGGGTTGGAATTGTTTAGCGGGCGACCGCTATTCAAATATAGAAGGAGGCAATCCCCATGAAGAAACTGTTTGCAATGGCTCTGGTTCTGTGCATGCTTCTCGGCGCGGTGTCCGTCGCGTCCGCCGAAGGCACCACCACCCTGACGATGTGGACGTTCATCGCCCAGCATCAGGAGTTCTTTGAGAAGGCCGCCGAGCGCTGGAACAGCGAAAACCCCGACCGCCCCATCGCCGTGGAAGTGACCACCCTGGGCTATGACGACATGCACAACAAGCTGAAGGTCGCCCTGCAGGCCGACGAAGGCGCGCCCGACATGTGCGACGTCGAGCTGGGCCAGTTCCCGAACGTGCTGGCTTACTCCGACAAGCTGGTTGACCTGACCGAGGCCATGAGCCCCTACATGGCCGACCTGGTACAGGCCCGCCTGGAGATCTACGCCAAGGACGGCAAGTACTACGGCGCTCCGCTGCACGTCGGCGCGATGGTCTGCTTCTATGACAAGGCCATGCTGGAGGCTGCCGGCGTCAACTACGAAGACATCAAGACCTGGGACGACTGGTATCAGGCCGGCCTGAAGCTGAAGGAAGCCGATCCCGAAGCCTGGATGGGCACCGTCGAGACCAGCACCCAGTGGGTCGCTTCCCTGATGCTGGCCCAGCAGGGCACCGACTGGCAGAAGGACGGCGCGGCCCTGATCAACACCCCCGAGGTGGCCAAGATCATCGACACCCAGAAGTCCTGGCTCGAGGCCGGCATCTGCGAGGTGTGCCCCGGCGGCCAGCCCGACACCGAGGAGGGCAAGGCCTACATCGCCAACAACAAGATCGCCTGCGTCATCATGCCCTTCTGGTTCATGAGCCGCTTCACCGATGAAATCGGCGAGAACTGCAAGGACCGCTACGTCCTGGCGCCCTGCCCCGTGTTCGAGGAAGGCCAGCTGCAGTCCATCGGCCAGGGCGGCACCGGCACCGTCGTGTACGCCAACGGCACCAACCCCTCCCTGTGCGCCGAGTTCCTGGCCTTCGCCAAGGTTTCCCCCGAAGGCGAGGCTCAGATCTGGGATGTCATGGGCTTCGACCCCTGCAACACCTCCATCTGGGACGACGACGCTATCATGAAGACCGACGACAACAAGTTCAACCAGTACTTCATCGGCTATCCGATCGACGCCCTCCTGCCTATCAAGGACAACATCGGCTACATCGTGTCCACCTCCATCAGCCCCACCATCAACAGCTACCTGGGCTCCACCCTGTGGAACGAGGTCTATGTTGACGGCGTGGATACCGCCGAGGCCCTGGAGACCGCGCAGGATTCCATCGACAGCGACCTGTTCTAAGGAATACCTCCGGTAGCCTTGCGACATGGGAGCGGAGCGTAGCTCCCTCCCATGTTTCTTATGTGAAGGGGGCCCGCGCGAGGGCCTTCGTCGCTCAGAAAGAGCCATTTTAAGAGAGGGGTAATTCGATGCAAGCTCAAGCGGTTGTGCCGGTGACCCGGGGCGACGGCCGGCGGGCGCTGATCCTGCTGGTGTGCGGCGTGCTGTTGCTGGTGGTCGGCATTGTGGGGCTGTTTTCGCTGCAGGGCAAGGCGGTGCGCTTTGATGCCGCCTACGACGCCCATGGCGACCTGAGCCCGTACTTCTTCGGCCCGTTGGAGGAGGGGCAGGGCTACAGCTTCCTCCAGAACCTGTGGCTGGGCATCGTCCGCTACCGCCTGTGGGTGGTGCTGGCGGGCCTTGCGCTGATCGTGGGGTATGTGGCCATGAACCGGGACCTGCTCTATTCCCAGAGCGTCGCGCCCTATGTGTTCGTGCTGCCGTTCATCATCACGTTCCTGGTGTTCTTCCTGTATCCGTTCATTTCCACCATACTGATGAGCTTCCAGGAGATCACCGGCGCGGGCACCAAGTGGATCGGCCTGAAAAACTACCAGGACCTGTTCGCCAACAAGAACTTCTACACGGCGGTGCGGAACTCGGTGATCTACATGGTGCTGACCTGCGCGATCCTGATCCCCGTGCCGATGCTGCTGGCCTACATGGCCGAGAGCAAGCTGTCGAAGGCCGGCAGCCTGTTCAAGACCGTGGCCTTCATGCCGGTGCTGTGCTCCGTCGTGGTGGCGGGCATCATCTTCCGCATGATGTTCTCCGAGCTGGACGGCGCGATGATGAATCAGCTGCGCAAGCTGCTGGGCCAGCAGCCCATCACCTGGCTGAAGGACCAGAACGGCTCGATGTTCGCCATGGTATTGCTGTGCTTCTGGCGCTGGACGGGCATGAACATGCTGTATTACATGGCGGGCCTGAAGTCCATCTCCAAGGAGCTGTATGAGGCGGCGGACATCGACGGCGCGAGCAACGTGCAGAAGTTCACCAAGATCTGCCTGCCCCTGCTGAAGCCCACCACGATCTACGTGCTGACCATCTCCATCTATGCTGGCCTTTCGATGTTCACCGAGAGCTACATGATCTTCGGCGGCAACAACAGCCCGAAGAACTACGGCCTGACCATCGTCGGCTACCTGTACCGCTACGGCTTTGAGAAGGTCGACAAGTTCGGCTTCGCCTCGGCGGTCGGCCTGGTGCTGCTGTTCGGCGCGCTGATCATCACCCTGCTCCAGCTGCGCATTACCGGCGTGATCGGAAAGAAGGAGGACTGAGCATGAATACGAGTGAATCGCGTGGTCCGATCCTTGGCAAGGTGCTGATGACGGTGTTCTTCATCATCCTTTGCATACTGTTCCTGATCCCGCTGTACGCGCTGGTGCTGGGCACCTTCAAGGGCGGCGCGGAGCTGTTTGTCAGCGGCCTGAACCTGAGCCTTGATTTCAGCAAGCTGCATACCAAGGCATGGCGCTACCTGTTCACCGGCATCATGTCCAATGGCGAATACAACCCCCACGACTATTTCCTCTGGTACAAGAACAGCCTGATGGTGGTGCTGGTGCAGGGCAGCCTGACCCTGCTGCTGTCCTCCATGGTGGCTTATGGCCTGGCGAAGTATGAGTTCAAGGGCAAGAACGTGATCTTCATGTGCGTGCTGATGGTCATGATGGTGCCGCTGGAGATCCTGATGCTGCCCATGTACACCCAGGTCAACGCCATGGGCATGCGCAACACCTACGCGGGCGTGATGCTGCCCTTCCTGGTGAGCATGAGCGCGGTGTTCTTCTTCCGCCAGTTCCTCACGGGCATCCCCTACGAGATGATCGAGGCCGCCCGCGTGGACGGCTGCACCGAGTACGGCATCTTCTTCCGCATCATCATGCCGGTCATGAAGCCGGCTTACGCCTCCATGGCGGTGCTGACCGGCATGGGCGCGTGGAACGCGCTGCTGTGGCCGATGCTGGTGCTCTCCGACATGAAGAAGTACACCATCCCGATCGGCCTGAACACCCTCTGGTCCCCCTACGGCAACAACTACGACCTGATGATCACCGGCTCCTGCTTCGCGATCCTGCCGCTTCTGCTGATCTACCTGTTCGCGCAGAAGTTCATCGTCGAGGGCATGACCGCCGGCGCGGTGAAGGGCTGATATGCGCCGCCGCGTGATATTGCCGCTGCTGCTGGCGCTGCTGTTTGCGGCGCCGGTGGCCCATGCGGCCCAGGTGAAATTCGGCAACGCCAGCGTGCACGATCCGTCGGTGCTGTACGCCGATGGCACGTACTACATCTACGGCAGCCACATGCAGGCGGCCAAGTCCGCGGACCTGCAGGACTGGAAGCTGTTCTCCAAGCTGGACAAGTGCACCCTCCAGCCCGATTACGCCGTCGAGTTCAACGAGGCCCTGACCTTTGCCGAGACGGGCACCTTCTGGGCCCCGGACGTGATCCGGCTGGCGGACGGGCGCTATTACATGTACTACTGCTGCTGCGAGGGCTCCAAGCCCCTGGCGGCGCTGGGACTGGCGGTCTCGGACAGCCCGGAAGGGCCCTTTGATAACGTGCAGATCCTGCTCAAGAGCGGCGAGCCCGGCTACGACGCCACCAGGCTGCCCAATGCCATCGACCCCTGCGTGTTCTTCGACGCCGAGGAGCGGCTGTGGATGGTGTACGGCTCCTACTCGGGCGGCATCTTCCTGCTGGAGCTGGATTCGGCCACGGGCCTCATCAGGGAGGGCCAGGAGCCCTACGGCATCCACCTGCTGGGCGGCAACCACAGCTGCATCGAAGCGCCCTACATGGTCTACAATGCCGATACGGGTTACTATTACCTGTTCCTGTCCTTCGGCGGCCTGGGCGTGAACGACGGCTACAACATGCGCGTGTGCCGCTCGAAGAGCGTCCAGGGCCCCTACGAGGATGCCCAGGGCCACGCCATGACGGACTGCGCCTGCAAGCCCGGAAATTTCTGGAACAACGACGACATCGCCCCCTACGGCGTGAAGATCATGGGCGGCTGCCAGTTCGCGCCCCTGGCGGGGGAGAACAGCGCCAAGGCTCAGATCGTGCGCTCCCCGGGCCACAACAGCGTCTGGTATGACGCGGCGACGGGGGACTGGTATCTGATCCACCACACCCGCTTCAAGGCCACCGGCGACCGCTACATCGTGCAGACCCGCCGGATGTGGTTCAACGACTACGGCTGGCCCTGCGTCGCGCCGACGCGCTATGTGACGGACGGGAGAATGCCGTCGGACGTACAGCTGCGCATGGACGGCGCATGGAAGCTGCTGTCCCACGGGCAGGACGTGAACACCGAGGAGCACATCTCCGTGGAGACGGCCTTCTCGGCGGACGGCGCTGTCAGCGGCGGTTTCAACGGCGAATACGCCGTGGAGGGCGATCGGATTACCCTTACGCTGGACGATGTGACCTACAGCGGCGTCTGCGCCGTCGGCTATGACGCCGACCAGGACGCCTTCGTGTCCACCTTCACCGCCATGTCCGAGGACGGACAGACGCTCTGGGGGATACGCGCCACCGGACAGGAATGACCACAATTATTGAGGAAGAGTAGCTGTTCGGTCAGATCAATTCTGATTTGTCGCGCTGATGACGAACTCCCCTTTGGCTAACTTACCGGGGGTATCGGGGGCGGTAGCGCCCCGATCTTTAATCGTACGCGGCGGCGTGTACGCCGCGGGCGGGGCCTTTTTTGCGACGCGAAGCTAGT
>JAFWEL010000083.1 GCA_017512905.1 Clostridia bacterium | reverse complement strand
TCCCAGTCGGGCGGGCAAGCGCGCCCTTTGTGGGAATCCACATGCACCGGCAAAGCCGGTACATGTGATTGAAATGATGCCTGTTCGCAATACTTTGGCAATATTATTAGCGTTTATGTAATTCATGCGTTTGCCCTGCGCTTTGTTCGCGCAGGCATTGACAATTCAGCCCGTTTGTGCTATTTTTTAACCCAGAGGGACGCCTGTGTCAAGGCGCTATCACGAAAGGAGACCTGCTATGGATCTGATACCGAGCTTTTCCGTAGACCACAGGGCCATTATCCCCGGCATATTCACCAGCCGGGTGGACACCGTCGAAAACGGCACGGTCACGACCTATGACATCCGGCTCACGCGGCCCAACCGGGAGCCCGCCGTGGACGTGGGGGCCATGCATTCTCTCGAGCATCTCATCGCCACCTATCTGCGCAACGATCCCGACTGGAAGGATGAGATCATCTACTGGGGCCCCATGGGCTGCCTGACGGGCTTTTACCTGATTCTCAAGGGCAACCGCGCGCCCCGGGAGATCCTTGACCTGCTGCTGAGGGCGTTCAGGTCCGTGGAGAAGGCCGACAGCGTTCCCGGCGCGACGGCGAAGAACTGCGGCTTTTACCGGATGCACAACCTGGACATGGCCAAGTGGTACGCGACGCGATTCGCGGATTACCTGGCCGCCAACGCCGACAACCCTGAGATCTTTGAATACCCCAGGACGGAGCGCCTGGTCACCGGGGACGGGCAGCACTTCTACGATTCGTAAGCGACGGCCGGCTTTGCGTTGGCCATCCCGAAAGACTCATTCCGACAGGGGGATGAGCCTTTTTGGCATATGCCGCGTCGGAGCCTTGACTTTCATATCGATTCGGGTAAAATGGATACAGCACCCCGTTGGGGAATAAATCGGATTTTGGAGGAACCAGCATGAACAGCAAACCGACCCTCGTGATCATGGCGGCGGGCATGGGCAGCCGCTTCGGCGGCAACAAGCAGATCGCGCCCGTGGACGACGCCGGCCACATCATCATCGACTTTTCCATCTATGACGCCCTTCGGGCGGGCTTCGGCCGGGTGGTGTGCGTCATCAAGCCGGAGATGGAGGCGGACTTCCGCCGGGCCATTGGCGACGCCATCGCGAAGCATGTGGACCTGCGCTACGCCTGGCAGACCCTGGACGCCATTCCCGCGGGGTTCTCCATTCCCCAGGGACGGCAGAAGCCCTGGGGCACCGGCCACGCGGTGCTGTGCGCGCTGGGGCAGATCGACGGGCCCTTCGCCGTGATCAACGCCGACGACTTCTACGGCGCGGACGCCTTCCGGGCGGCGGGGGAATTCCTGGCCGCTGACGGCGACGCCGACGAGCACGCCATGGTGGGCTACAGCATCGAAAACACGCTGACGGAGAACGGCGCCGTGTCCCGGGGCGTGTGCGTCGGGAAGGACGGCTATCTCGCCGACATCACCGAGCGCACCGTCATCGAGCCCAGGCCCGGCGGGGCGGCCTTCACCGAGGACGGCGGCGCCAGCTGGACCTTCATCCCCGCGGGCACGCCGGTGTCCATGAACCTGTGGGCCTTCCGCACGGGGGTGCTGGAGGCCTTCCCCCGGATGTTCGAGGATTTCCTGCGGGACACCGTGCCCGCCAACCCCCTGAAGGCGGAATTCTACCTGCCCAACGTGCCCAAGGCGCTGATCGCCCTTGGGACGGGCCGGGTGCGCCTGCTGACCACCCACGAGCGCTGGTACGGCATGACCTACCGCGAGGACGCCGAAACCGTCCGCAACGCCATCGCCGGGATGAAGGCGAAGGGGATTTATCCGGAAGTGTTGTGGGGGTAAATCCCAATCCATACTCGATGACAACAATCAACTCCTGGAGGCATTTAATGGAAAAGATTCGTACTACCGTCCGCATCGCGGGCAAGGAATACACCATCGCCAGCACCGACAGCGAGGCCTATGTCAACCGCGTGGCGGCGTGGGTGGACCGGCGGATGAACGAGCTGGCCGTGGCCACCCGGCTGCCCGCCACCCAGCTGGCCGTGCTGACCGCGGTGAACGCCGCGGACGACATGATGAAGTCGAGGGACGAGATTCGCCGCCTGGAGGCCGAGCTGGACGCGCTGCGGGCCCAATTGGAGCCGTCCGGCGAGGGGGAGGCCTAGTCCCGCCCCATGCCGAACACGACGATGACCCCCATGGAGCTGCTGGCCCCGGCGGGGGATGAGAGCGCGCTGGTCGCGGCGGTGCAGAACGGCGCGGACGCGGTGTACCTGGGAACGGGCGCGTTCAACGCCCGCCGCAACGCCGCGAACTTTGACGGCGACGCCCTGGACAGGGCCGTCGCGTATTGTCATGCCCGGGGCGTGAAGGTCCATGTGACGCTGAACACGCTGGTGACGCCGGAGGAGCTGCCCGCCCTGGCCGGGGCCATCGACGCCATCCGCAAGAGCGGCGCGGACGCCGTGATCGTGCAGGACTTCGGCGTCGTACGGGCCGTCCGGCGGCGGGCCCCGGAATTGCAGCTCCACGCCAGCACCCAGATGGCCGTTCACAACCGGCAGGGCGTGGCGTTTTTGGCGAAGCACGGCTTCGACCGCGCCGTGCTGGCCCGGGAGCTGACCTTTGCTGAGATGGCCGAATGCGCGGCCCAGGGCATCGAGATCGAGACCTTCGTCCACGGCGCGCTGTGCGTGGCCTGCTCGGGCCAGTGCCTGATGTCCAGCCTGGTGGGGGGTCGCAGCGGCAACCGGGGCCTTTGCGCCCAGCCCTGCCGCCTGCCCTGGCGTCTGGACGGCCATGAGGGCTACCTGCTGTCCACCCGGGACCTGTGCGGCCTTCAGGACCTGGGAAGGCTCCGGGACGCCGGCGTCAGCAGCCTGAAGATCGAGGGCCGCATGAAGCGGGCGGAGTACGTGGCTGTGACGGTGGCCGGCTATCGCCGCGCCCTGGACGCGCTGTACGAGGGCCGGGCCATCGACCTTGAAGCCCAACGCGCCGAGCTGCTCCAGATGTTCAACCGGGGCGGCTTCACCCGGGGCTATGGACCGGGGGTGGCCGAGGGCGACCTGATGTACCCCGAGCGCCCCAACCACATCGGCGTGGCCGTGGGTCACTGCCGCAAAAGGGGAGAGGTGGCGCTGGAGGCGGACGTGGAAAACGCCGACGCGCTGGCGCTGCGGCGCGCCGGGAGCGAGGACAAACCGGTGAAGCTGGCCGGGAGGGCCGGCGACCGGGTGATTTGCCCCACTGCGCGGCCGGGGGACGCGCTGGTCCGGCTGGTCAGCGCCGCCCAGCTGCGCACCGCCCGGGAGAGCTGCGAGGGCGAACACCGCCGGGTGCCGGTGAAGCTGCGGGCCACCCTGCGCGTGGGGCAGCCCGCGAGGCTCTGGGCCGGCGACGGCGCTCATGAGGCCGAGGCCACCGGCGATGTCGTCCAGCGGGCCACGGGAAGGGGCTTCGACGGCGAACGGGCGGCGGCGCAATTGAAGAAGACCGGCGGCACGCCTTACGCCGTGGAGGCGCTGACCCTGGACGCCGACGCCGACGCCTTTTGCCCCGCGTCGATGCTCAACGCCCTGCGCCGGGACGCCCTGGCGGCGCTGGAAAGGGAGCGCACGGCGGTGGGGCGAAGGGCCGCCGGGGAAACGGGCTGCGGAACCCCTCCGTCCCCGCTTACAGCGGGGCCGCCTCAGCCCAAGGGCATGGCTGCGCACACCCCTTCAGGGGAGGCTTCCGGAATAGCGACACCTCGTTCGACGATCTCCCCGGGGGAGGCCGGGAGGGTTTGCGGTTATGAGCCTCCCCTGAAAGGGGAGGCGCGCCTGCCGAAGGCAGGGGCGGAGGGGTTTTGTATGGCCATTGAAAGGCAAGTCCCCCTCCTCCTGGCCCAATCCGGCGACATCAACCAGCTGGCCGAGGCCCTCGCCAGCGGCGCGGACCTGGCCGTCTACGCCCCGTGGGACGTGCGTCCTTCCGCGCTGGAGGCCGTCGACCTGTCCCCGCTGGGGGACCGCGTCGCGCTGGCGCTGCCCGCGGTGCTCACCGCCGAAGCGCTGGACGAGCTGAACGCCTGGGCGAAGGGCCGGCCCTTCCAAATGACCTTCCTGTCCAACCTCAGCCAGCTCGGCCTGGACTGGCCCGGGGCGCGGGTGGGGGACTATCTGCTGAACGTGGGCAATGGCCTGGCCGTCGATCAGCTGGAGGACTGGAGCCTCGGGGCCTTCACCCCCTCCGTGGAGCTGACCGCCGCCCAGGCGGGGGCGCTGAACGGGCACAAATACCTCGTCATGTGGGGCCGGATCCCGCTGATGCACCTGCGCCACTGCCCGCTGCGGGCCGCGGAGGGCATGAAGGGCCGACACGCCGACTGCCGCCGCTGCGACGGCTGCAGGCCGTCGGAGCGGTTGGACGGGCGGGCCATGGTGGACCGCAGGGGCGCGGCCTTCCCGCTCAAGCGCGTCGCCATGCCGGGGGGCTGTGTCATACAGGCGCTGAACTCGGTGCCGCTGATGCCGCTGAAAAAGCTGAACAAGCTGCCGAAGGCGGCGGGCTGGCGGCTGTTGCTGAATCCCGGCGAGCCGGTGGCGGACCTGGTGAAGGTCTACCGGGCCGCGCTGGACGGGGAGGACTTCAAGGCGCTGCCCCAGTGGCAAATGATTGAGACCATGAATACAACCGCGGGACACTACTTCCGGGGGGTGGAATAGATGAACGAACGCAACATAAGGGTATTGGAATTTCCGAAGATCCTGGAGATGCTGGCGGCGCTGGCCGTCACCGACCCGGGGCGCGAGGCGGCCCGGGCCTTGACGCCCTCGGGGGACGCGCCCACCGTGCGGCGCTGGCAGGCCGAGACCGAGGAGGCCACCACCGTGATGGCCTATACCGGCGGCAACCCGATGGCCTGGTTTACCGACGTGCGGCCCTTCCTGAAGCTGGCCAAGGCGGGGGGCACCCTCTCGCCCAAGGCGCTGTTGCAGGTGGCGGACGCGCTGAAGGCCTCCCGCACCGTGCGCGGGGCGCTGGTCACCGACCGGGAGGACACGCCCTATCTGACCGAGATGGGCTCCCGGCTGGCCACCAACCGCTCCCTGGAGGAGGAGATCTTCGACGCCATCATCTCCGAGGACGAGATCAGCGACCACGCCAGCCCGGAGCTTTACGACATCCGGCGGAAGATGCGCACGCTGAACGACCGGGTCCGGGACAAGCTCAACGGCATCATCCGCTCCTCCACGATGCAAAAATACCTGATGGACGCCATCGTCACCATGCGCAACGGGCGCTATGTGGTGCCGGTGAAGGCGGAGTGCCGCGCCTCGGTGCCCGGCATCGTCCACGACCAGTCCGGCACCGGCTCCACGCTGTTCATCGAGCCCATGGCCGTGGTGGAGGCCGGCAACGAATTGAAGCAGTGGACGCTGAAGGAGAAGAACGAGATCGAGCGCATACTGGGCGAGTTTTCCGACCGCATCGCCCCCGACGCCGACCTGATCGCCAGCAACCTGGAGCTGCTGGCCCGGCTGGACGTGATCTTCGCCAAGGCGGCCCTGTCCCGGCAGATGCGGGCCGTGCCCCCGAAGCTGAACGAGGAGGGGCACGTGCGGCTGATCCAGGCCCGCCACCCGCTGATCGACCCGGAAAAGGTGGTGCCCTCCACGCTGTGGCTGGGGGAGGAATTCACCACCCTGGTGATCACCGGCCCCAACACCGGCGGCAAGACCGTCACCCTCAAGACGGTGGGGCTGCTTTCGCTGATGGCCCAGGCGGGGCTTCAGATCCCCGCGGCCTACGGCTCGGAGCTGGCCATATTCGACGAGGTGTTCGCCGACATCGGCGACGAGCAGTCCATCGAGCAGAGCCTGTCCACGTTCTCGTCCCACATGACCAACATCGTGGAGATCCTGCAAAACGTCACGCCCCAGTCCCTGGCCCTGTTCGACGAGCTGGGCGCGGGCACCGACCCCACCGAGGGCGCGGCGCTGGCCATGGCCATACTGAACCACCTGTTGAATATGAAGGTGACCACGATGGCCACCACCCACTACAGCGAGCTGAAGGCCTTCGCCCTGAGCACACCGGGGGTGGAGAACGCCTCGGTGGAGTTCAACGTGGAGACCCTGCGGCCCACCTATCGGCTGTCCATCGGCGTGCCCGGCAAGAGCAACGCCTTCGAGATCTCCCGGAAGCTGGGCCTGCCGGAGTTTTTGATCGAGGACGCCAACAGCCGCCTGAGCAAGGACGCCGTGCGCTTCGAGGACGTCATCGCCAACGCCGAGTACCACCGCCAGATCGCCGAGAAGGAGCGGGAGCTGGCCGAGGAGGCCCACCGGGAGACCCAGCGCCTGCGGGACGAGGCGGAAAAGCTGCAAAAGGAGCTGGCCTCCCGCCGGGAGACGGAGCTTCGCAAGGCCAAGGACGAGGCCCGGAAGGTGCTGCAAAAGGCCCAGCGGGAGAGCGAGCAGATCATCGCCGACCTGAAGAAGCAGCGCAGCGCCGGGGTGAAGGAGCACGAGCTGCACAACCTGCGGGCGCAATTGCAGGGAGCCATCGACGCCAACACCGAAAAGATCGCCGCCGATTCGGGCATGGGCGTCGTGCCCACCAGCCTGAAGGCGGGGGATACCGTGCTGCTGGTGAACCTGAACACCAAGGCCGTCGTGCTCACCCCGCCGGACGGCAAGGGGGAATGCACGGTGCAGGCCGGGGCGCTGAAGCTGAAGGCCAACCTGGCCGACATGCGCACCGCCAAGCCCGACAAGCCCGAGAAGCCCAGGGGCCGGCAGCCCGCGAAGGGCAACGGCGGCGGCACCACCATCAACGTGGGCGTGCGCCAGGTGCAGACCGAGTGCGACGTGCGGGGCATGAACCTGGAGGAGGCCCTCGACGAGGTGGACGCCTTCCTGGACAGCGCCCTGCTGAACAAGCTGGGCCAGGTGTACATCATCCACGGCAAGGGCACCGGCACCCTCAGAAACGGCATCCAGCAGCACCTGAAGCGCTACGGCGCGGTGAAGTCCTTCCGCCTGGGCAAGTACGGCGAGGGCGAGGACGGGGTGACGGTGGTGTCGCTGAAGTAAATTCTGATTTGCCGGGGTGTTGGTGGAATCGCAAAGTGTAGTGCAAAGGGAACAGGGACATCGAGCGCCCGGAAAACGGCACAGTGCGCCGTTTTCAGCGAGATGGGGCCGGCAGGCCCAAAAGAACAGGGAACAGGAATGGCTGCTGCCGCGAACACATCGAAATCGTTCGTGTTGTAGCGGCGGCCCCTGGGCCGCCATCGGTTCTCTTGGCGATTAGAATGTATGGCGGCGCAGGCGCCGCCGCTACATGGGACTTTGAATTCCGTACATCGTTTTCTCGCGGGAACGTATGTTTTATCCTGGCTGTAACGTTCCGTGCGCGGCTTTTCCTGTTTCCTGTTCCCTGTTCC
>JAFWEL010000082.1 GCA_017512905.1 Clostridia bacterium | reverse complement strand
AGCGCCCCGATCTTTAATCGTACGCGGCGGCGTGTACGCCGCGGGCGGGGCCTTTTTTGCGGCAGGGAGCCTGTCGACCAGAGCAAAAAAGGCTTCCTTGCAGATTTGCCGCCCGGAAATCGCTTGCGATTTCAGGCAAATCTGAGGAGGATGTATTGAAGGGGGACCTGTCCCCCTTCAAACGGGCGCAAGCCCGCGACAAATCAGAATTTACCTGACTGGATAGAACCCCCTGACGAACCCAATCCCCTCCGCCCAAAGGCAAAGAGACTGTCCTAAGCGCCCGTTGACTCATAAGCCGAAGCCCAGTCGGTGGCGGTCTGCCGCCTTAGCTGCTTCTGAGGAATCAAGCCGGGTTCTGGGACAGCCCCTTTGCCTGTGATGGATGAGCGGAAATCAGTTGTTGCCCGCGGTCATCTTGTAGCCGACGCCGCGCACGGTTTCGATCATGTACTGGTCGTCGCCCAGCTTCTGGCGGATGTGGCGGATGTGCACGTCCACGGTGCGGGTTTCGCCATAGAACTCATAGCCCCAGATGTGATCCAGCAGGAAATCGCGGGTCAACACCTTGCCGGGGGTGGAGGCCAGCTGCTTGAGCAGCTCAAACTCCTTCAGGGTCAGCTGGAGCTTTTCCCCATTGCGGAAGGCTTCATAGTTCTCCGGATCGATGGTCAGGCTGCCGATCTTGATCAGGCCCGAACCGCTGCCCGCGGGGGTCGCCCGGCGCAGCAGTGCCTTCACGCGGGCGATCAGCTCGCGCACGGAGAAGGGCTTGGTGATGTAATCGTCGGCGCCCAGCTCCAGGCCCAGGATCTTGTCCACCTCGGAATCCTTGGCGGTGAGCATGATGATCGGGATGGAAGCCGTGGTGGGGCCGGCCTTCAGCTGGCGGCACACTTCGGTGCCGTCCATGTCGGGCAGCATCAGGTCAAGAAGAATCAGGGCGGGGGATTTGCTGACGGCCTGTTCCAACCCCGCGGTTCCGCTGGTCGCCGTGACCGTGTCATAGCCGGAAGCCTCAAGATTAAAAGAAAGCAATTCCAGTATGTTCTGCTCATCATCTATACAGAGCACAAGCGGTTTGTTGGACACGTTGCAGACCTCCTATTCTCGTATTTTTCAGGTTTCCATTCTACCCTTCTATCATACATGATTGTGCGAAAAAAAGCAATAACAATAGCACGGAAAAAATGAATTTTTGTGGCATGAATTGACTTAAGCAGGCTTTTTCACCAGAATATGCTTGACGATTTCATGAATATAAATATAATAGAAGGCGACACACATGGCGAGCGACGGCGCAGTAGATGGATGGGGTAGCTGAATGGTCTCAATGATCCTGAAAATGTCGGGCATGACGGTGTTGTATACGCTGCTGACCGTTCTTTTGTATATGCGGCTTGCCCGCAAGCCGCTGACGGTGGGCGGGAAGATCGCCGTCGGCATCGTCTACGGCATCTGCTCGGTGCTTTCCACCCACTTCGGCGTGGATTACAACCACATGCTGGTCAACGTGCGGGACATCGGCCCGTTGGCCGCAGGACTGTTTTTCGATCCGGCCTCGGGCATCATCGCCGGCCTGATCGGCGGCATCGAGCGTTACATCGCCGGCACCTATTGGGGCGTCGGCTCGTATACCCGCATCGCCTGCAGCGTGTCCACCTGCCTGGCGGGCTTCGTGGCGGCGCTGACCCATGTGTTCGTATTCAAGCGCAAAAAGCCCTCCGCCCTGTACGCCTTCTTCATGGGCGCGGTGATGGAGGTCTTTCACATGTACGTCGTCCTCATCACCCATCGGGACGACATGGAGATGGCCTTCTACGTGGTGCGCACCTGCTCGGTCCCGATGATCACCTTCACCGCCCTGGGCATGGCGGCCAGCTCCGTCGCGCTGCAGGTGCTCTGCAAAGAGTGGCGCAATCCCTTCCGCCGGTTGAGCGGCGAGGAAACGCCCGTCTCCCGCAAGTTCCAGACGTGGCTGTTCGTCGTGACGATACTGGTGCTGATCATCAACGAGGCCTTCTCCTTCGCCCTGCAAACCCAGTCGGCCATACAGTCCGCTCGATACACTCTGAGCGACGTCTCCGAGGACATCACCCAGACCTACGCGGGCATTCAGAGGACCCTGGAGGGCATTGCCAGCCTTTCGGAATCCCTGGTGCTGACCCATACCCGGGCCATCGCCCTGGCCATCAAGGCGGTGGGCGGGCCCGAGAAGGTGGATCAGGCCGCCCTGGAATCCTGGAGGGTGCTCTACGGTCTGGAGAGCGTCAGTCTGGTTGCCCCGGAGGGCACGGTCATGTGTTCCGCCGGAAAATCCACGCTCTATACCGGCCTGTTGGAAGGCGTGACCAGCGGCAGGGTGGACGCCCAGTCGCTGCGGCTGTCCGCCAGCCGGATCACGGCCGGGGTGCGCTGCGGCGACGCGATTGTGCAGGCGGTGATCGACGCGGACACCGTCTCCCAGACGCTGAATTACACGGGCCTGGACGATACCCTGTCCATGTTCCATGTGGGCAGCACGGGCAGCTTCGACATCATCGCCCCCGGGGGCTACAGTATCGCCGGGGCGCACAGGAGCCAGGTCCTGCCGGAATGGCGGACGGCGAAGCAGCACCTGGAGGCAGGCGACACCTTCTTTATCCGGTCCATGTTTGGGGAGGAATCCCTCTGCCGGGTGGAGACGCTGGAGGACGGCACGATACTGCTGACGCTGCTGCCGCTGAGCGAGGTCTATGCCGGCCGGAACATGCAGGCTTATGAATCGGCGATGGCGGATGTGCTGCTGTTCACGGTGATCTATCTGCTGATCTCGGTGCTGGTGCAGCGCATCGTGGTGAACAACATCCAGCTGGTGAACAAGTCGCTGGACAAGATCACCGGGGGCGACCTGAACGAAGTGGTCAACGTGCGCAACGCATCGGAATTCGCGTCGCTGTCGGATGACATCAACCAGACCGTCGATGTTCTCAAGGGCTACATCGAAGCCGCGGAAAAGCGCATCGAACGGGAACTGGAGTTTGCCCGCAGCATCCAGGACGCGGCCCTGCCCAAGAACTTCAAATATCCCCGCGGGGATTTTGAGATCTACGCGATGATGGACCCCGCCAAGGAAGTGGGCGGCGATTTCTACGATTTCTTCTTCGTCGATAACGACCACATGGGCCTGGTCATCGCCGATGTTTCCGGCAAGGGCATACCCGCCGCGCTGTTCATGATGCGGGCCAAGACGGCCCTGCGCAACCTGGCCGAATCTGGCCGGGCGCCCTCTGAGATCCTGTACCGGGCCAACAACACCCTGTGCGACGGCAACGACGCCGAGATGTTCGTCACGGCCTGGATCGGCATCATCGACCTGCACAGCGGCGAGATGCAGTGCGCCAACGCCGGCCATGAATATCCCATGGTGATGCGCGCCGGCGAGGGCTACGCGCTGTTCAAGGACAAGCACGGCCTGGCCCTGGGGGCCATGGAGGGGGTGCGCTTCACCGAGTACACGATGAAGCTCGACCCGGGCGACCGGCTGTTCGTCTACACAGACGGCATCCCCGAGGCCATCGACGCCCAGGAGCGGCAGTACGGCACGGACCGGCTGGTGGAAAAGCTGAACACGCTGCAAAACGCCACCGTGACCGAAACCCTGCCCGCCGTGCGCGAGGATGTGGCGAAATTCGCCGGAGACGTGGAACAGTTTGACGACATCACCATGCTGGGCTTTGCCTACTATGGTGAGGAGGGGAGGAAGCGCCGTGAAGGAGTGGACCTTTGAGGCGACCGTCGAGCGCATTCCCTGGTTGACCGACCAGGTCAACGAGGTGCTGGAGGGCCTGGATTGCCCGATGAAGGCACAGATGCAGATCGACGTGGCCATCGATGAGCTGCTGGCCAACATCGCCAGCTATGCCTATGGCGCGGGCACGGGCGAGGTAACGGTTCGCGTGGATTTTGAGGCCGATACCCGTACGGTGTCCATCACGTTTATCGACAGCGGCGTGGCCTACGACCCGTCGGTCAAGTCCGACCCGGACGTCACGCTCACCGCCGAGGAGCGCGAGGTGGGCGGCCTGGGCATCTTCCTGGTCAAGAAGACCATGGACGACATGACCTACGTCCGCCGGGATGGCCGCAACGTGCTGACCATCTTCAAGCGCATCTGATCACGACATCGACGACATCAAACGGCAATGAGCCAAAATAACAGGAGGTATTATCACATGACCATCAACAAGCAGCAGAATGGAAGCGTCCTGACCATCGCCGTGCAGGGCCGCCTCGACACCACCACCGCCCCCGACCTGGAAAAGGAAATCAAGACCGGCCTGGACGGTGTGACCGAGCTGATCATGGACTTTGAGAAGCTGGACTACATCTCCTCCGCAGGCCTGCGCGTGCTGCTGTCCGCCCAGAAGGCGATGAGCAAGCAGGGCAGCATGAAGGTGATCCACGTCAGCGACCTGGTGATGGAGGTCTTTGAGGTCACCGGCTTTACTGATATCCTGACGATCGAATAAGCTTCCAGACCCTCAATCAACCCGCCCGGTACAGGGCGGGACTGCCGCAGGCGGAATATCCCCGGCGGCTTTTTCCTGTAACACAAAAGCAATAAAGGGGAACCAAGATGAATGAGATCGTGCAGTTCTTCCGGGCACATCCCACCCTCTGGGAGTGGGTGAAGCTGGTGCTGGTGGCCGCGGGCACCTTCATCGTGCTGATGATCGTGCTGCGCCTGGAGCGCAAGGCGGCCAAAAGGCTGCTGCAAAAGAAGGACAACATCCACCTGCTGTTTGTGGAGAAGATCACGCGATTTGTGCTGATTATCGTCGCGGTGCAGTTCGTGGTGTTCAGTTCCAAGGTGACCCAGCCCTTTGGCAAGGTGCTGTTCCAGGGCACCACGGTGATCGCGGCCATAGCCGGTTTCGCGGCCCAGCCGGTGATTGCCGACCTGATCTGCGGGCTGATGCTCAGCTCCATGCGGCCCTTCGACATGGGCGACCGCATCGAAATGGAGGACGGCACTGCCGGCATCGTCAAGGATATAACCATGCGCCATGTGGTGCTCCAGGGGGTGGACACCATGGATATCATCGTTCCCAACAGCAAGCTCAACGGCATGCGCATCAGGAACATGAGCCGCTCGCCCATCGGCGGCATGCGCTCGATCTACTTCACCTTCGGCGTCGCCTATCACACCGATGTGGAAAAGGCCATCGCCGTGGTGCGCCAGGCGGTGGAGGAATGCCCCTATTCCGTGCCCGGCAAGCCCGGCCCCGATGGCCCGGACTACGCGCCGGTGTATTTCATGGATTTTGAGGACAGCAGCCTGCAATTGGCCACAACCGTCTACTACACCGCTTCCCATTCCACCGAGATGGTCAAGAGCGACATCAACTCCCGCGTCAAGGGCGCCCTCGAGGCCGCCGGCATCGAGATTCCGTACAACTATGTGAATGTGGTGTTCAGCGACAGAAAGGGCAACCGGGTCGAGGTGAGGGATAAAATCTGAGCTGTAGCTGTCCGGTTGTCGGCAAATTCTGATTTGTCGCGGGCTTGCGCCCGTTTGAAGGGGGACAGGTCCCCCTTCAATACATCCTCCTCAGATTTGCCTGAAATCGCAGGCGATTTCCGGGCGGCAAATCTGCAAGGAAGCCTTTTTTGCTCTGGT
>JAFWEL010000081.1 GCA_017512905.1 Clostridia bacterium | reverse complement strand
GGCTCTTTTCTGAACAAGAGCAGATGCAGAGGGATGGCCTTTGTCGTAAGAGAAAGCATCGATTAATTCGTTGCGAGTACTACGGGAGCCCTGTCCAATCAGAAACTCCATGAGTACATTGGCTGGCAGCTTCCCGTTTCGTGAGAAGTCGCCGGGATTGGAAACGTAGTTCTGGATGTTGTCTGAGACAGAACGGACAGCATCCTTGAGCTTAGCCAGGATGTCGTTATGCGGCATACAGGCACCTCCTTTAAGTGTGTGAATGGCGGGAACCAATTTCACCACTTAAAGGGCCCCATTCATTGAAAACCCGGTTTTCAATGAATGGGGCCGCAGATTTTGCCCGATTTGTCAAGCAGTTCGCTGATATTTAACAGATATTTGGGTTACACCCCCCACGTTTGGCAATCTGGGCTTTGCTCCTTGTTTGGGATATTATTTATAGCTTAATGACATTGGGCTGTGAATAGTAACACTCCAATAGCGCGGTATGTTACTATTCACAGCCAAATGAGCATAAAATAGACGTCTGATCAATCAAAGCGATCAGACGTTTTTCCACTCAAAGCGGCGGCGTTATTATACGCCGCACAAGAGTTCCGATAGCGTGTATGGCCGCCCACTCGTCAACCTTTTTAGTGCTTGGAATTGATTTACCCCGCGGTATTTCCAAAAGGGAAATATTCAGGACACCAAAACGTCAAAAGCATTCATTGAGGGCGTTTTTTTGTACAGACCATTTGCTATCCTGTCATTGAACGAAGGGCAACGCTCTTCCCCGGCGGATCGCCGGCAATTCCAGGAGATGAGGTGGCAGACATGTTCATACCCAAGGGCTATTACACCAGTCAGGGCTATACCGGCTTCCTGCCGGACGGCAGCCGCATGGCCTTTCCCACCCAGGAGGAATACATCGACTACGTTGAAGAACTGCACAGCGCGGCATGACCAACGACAACCACCCCAGGGGATCGCATTGCCCCCTGGGGTGGTTTCGTTTGTTTTCCCTTATTCCTGTCCGGTCGCGGCCACGGGCGGCACAAACGCCACGTCGGCCTTGGCGACGGTGACCGTGAGTCTGAATACCCCGACATCCGGATCGTCCGCAGCCCGATAGTATACGGTGTATTTCCCCGCGTCAATTGCGGCAGGAATATCGGCGGTATAGTGCTCTCCGTCCGGCGAGTAATGCCAGGCATCCTCGACGCTGACCAGCGATTGGGCCTCGCCGGTATAAATCAAATCGTTGGCAACCGGGGGCTCTGTGAGACGATCGTTTCCTCGACGGGGGCTTACTCATACTATTCTCAATCTGAATGTAGACAAAGACTGTGAGTGGATTTTGTGCTGCGTCAAGGCGAAGACCCGCAGCCTTGCTGGCGACGCGTAGCTAGTCCTTTAGGGCGACGCGTAGCTAGTCCTTTAAGGCGACGCGAAGCTGGTCCTTTAGGGCGGCAAGTCAAGGGGATTCAACGCAGACGCAGCGGAAAAGACGCCACAGGATTGTCTATATTTGGGTTGAGAACAGTATCAAACACGGCCAGCACGGTAACCTCTGAATACGGTGAATCCGCCCGGGCAATGACAGGGTCTGCCTGTCCGTCGCCATCCGCATCCACAAACAGCGGCGCGCCGCCTTCCTCTAGCGCCCAACCCACAAAGCTCATGCCCTCCGGCGCGACAGGGCCCTCCGGCTGGACAATGGCGTCTCCATCCCGGGCTTCCTGGACGGCGTACACGCCGTCGTTCACGACAAAGCGATACACCCCCATGTTGTTGGTTTTATCCTGCTACAGCAAATCCGTTCGAAATTGCATCTCCCTGCATTTAGAAACACACGCTACAGCCAGTTTGAAAACGCCGTTATCCTACCTCTACCGTAGCCTTCGCCTTCCTGCCGTTTTCCGCGGTGACGGTGATGGTCGCGCTGCCCTTCTTCAGGCCCGTGACGACGCCCTTAGCGGTTACCGTCGCAACGGTCGGGTCCGAGCTGGCCCAGCCCAGCGGGCATTTCAAGCCCTTGGGGCTCAGCACGACCTGATCCGCCAGCTTCAGGATCTTGCCCTGCGCGTCGGTGACCTCCCAGTGGCCCAGGCGGGGGTTAAAGCCGTAGTAGTCCGCGCCATGGACGTTCTGGCCGCTCAGGTTCAGCAGGCTGGTGTAGGAGGAATCGCCCACCTTCATGTCCGCGTGCAGGTAGTTGAAGCTTCCGTAGGACACCGGCTGGTCGCTGACAAAGGAGACGTTCGGTGCCTGCAACTTGATTACCCTCAGCGGCTCCACCGGCACGATGCCCTTGACGGTGGTGTTCATGGTGTCGAGTGTTTCCGTGAAGGTCGCGTTCGTCGGCCCGAAGGGGACGAACTTCGCGGCGGCACGGATATAGTCATAGGCGTCGAAGCCTGTGGCCCTGACCTTCGCGACCTTCGGCCACATGACGGCTTGGCTGTAATCGGCATCAATTTCGGCTTCCAGGTCGGCGTTCAGGATCGCCCGCTTGTAAAGGTCCGCCCTGGCGTCCGGGCCAAACTGAAAGAAACTCCTTAATCCGGACACCACGGCGCCGTCGATGTTATCGCCGTAACCGACGACCCGGACGGTAAACCTCAGGCCGATGGGCGAATTGTACTTCGTTTCATAGGTGGTCTTGCCGTTCTCCTGCTCCAGCAGCACTCTGGTGTAGGGCGGCAGGCGGACGGACACCGAGCGTGATACGGAATCTGACTGGGTTTGCGTCTTGCTCGACGACCAGCCGTCTGAAAAGGCCTGAGTCGCTGTAAAGTTGACCGTGGCGGAGATCTTGGCCACCGCAAATTTGTACGCCCAGCCCAAGCTGATGCCTTCGGAGAAGGAATAGCTGCTGGAATGGCTGACGGTGCTGCCCACCGTGGTGGACCAGCTGTTGGAAATGCTCTGCGAGGCGTTCACCGGCTCCAGCGTCAGGTTCATGACGTCGGAGGCCAGGCTCTGCTTGCTGGGTTTCGACTCGTCCACGATGGATTGTATATAGGGGCTGCCGCTCTTGTCCTCGGCGTCCGGGAGGAGCGCCACCACCTTGAAATCGGTGAGGTAGACGAAGACGCCCGAATATCCGAAAGTGTTTTCACCGTGATAAGCAATGCCGATGACCGGCTGCCGCTTTGACGCGATGGCGGAGTCCGGATATTTGGAATCCTTATATATGCTAACGAGCGCAGGGGAGAGCGGCAGATTATCCTTCAACTTCTCGCACAGCTTCTCTCCCGCCGCATCCATGGAGCCCGCATACACCGCGTCGGTGCAGTAGCCCTTGTGAATATCCCCATTGTCATCCGTCTTTTGTACCAGGCTGTGCGTCTGCACCGCCTCCCGCAGGATGCCCGTGAGCGCGTCCTTCCCATGTCCGTCGCCATCCTTTTCTTCCAGTGAATGATTATACCCGTGTTAAGGCACACTCTATTGTCAGGATAACATTACCACTCTCTGGCGATAACACTTCCAATGTTAATTTTTTACAAGTGGGCCGTGACAAAAAAAGAGGCAACACCGGTCATATATCCAGGGCAATCCCCAAACGTATCAATGCTGTCAATCCAGCAGAAGCTATAAGCGCCGTAATACAGGAAACCGGGCCGCTCAGCGGTCCGGTTTTCCAGGTCGTCATATGTATTTTTACCGCTGTACGCGGGCGTTGCCGTCGCCCATCAGGCTTTCGACCTCCTTGAGCCTCGCCATGGAGGTATCGCCGGGGGTGGTCATGGCCAGCGCGCCGTGGGCCGCGCCGTAGTTGACGGCCTTTTCCACGTCGCCGGTGGTCATCAGGCCGTAGATCAGGCCGGAGGCGAAGCTGTCGCCGCCGCCCACGCGGTCAAAGATGTCCAGCGCCGGGTAGTCCTTGGCCTTGCAGACCTCGCCGTCGCCCCAGGCGATGGCGGACCAGTCGTTGACGGAAGCGGTCCTGACCTGGCGCAGGGTGGTGGCGATGACCTTGAAGTTGGGGTACAGCGCGGCGGCCTCGGCCATCATGATGGCATAGCCCGCGGGATCCAGCTTCTTCAGGTTCTTGTCGGCGCCCTTGATCTCAAAGCCCAGGCAGGCGGTGAAATCCTCCTCGTTGCCGATGATGACGTCGATGTAGGGGGCGATCTCCTTGTTGACCTCCTGGCACTTGGCCTGGCCGCCGATATCCCGCCACAGGGAGGGCCGGTAATTCAGGTCGTAGGAGACGATGGTGCCGTACTTCTTGGCGGCCTTGATGGCCTCGATGGTGACCTCCGCGGTGCTCTCGGACAGGGCCGCGAAGATGCCGCCGGTGTGGAACCAGCGAGCGCCGCGCTTGCCGAAGATATCATCCCAGTCGATGTCCCCCGGCTTCAGCTGGGAAACGGCGGTATAGGCGCGGTCGGAGATGCCCAGCGCGCCGCGCACGCCGTAGCCGCGCTCGGTGAAGTTCAGGCCGTTGCGCACCTTGCGGCCGATGCCGTCATAGGGCACCCACCTGATCATGGAGGTGTCCACGCCGCCCTGGAGGATCAGGTCCTCCACCAGGTAGCCCACGTCATTCTCGGCCAGCGCCGTCACCACGCCGGTCTTCATGCCGAAGCAGCGCCGCAGGCCCCGGGCCACGTTGTATTCGCCGCCGCCCTCCCAGACGTTGAAGCTGCGCGCCGTGCGCACGCGGGTCTCGCCGGGATCCAGGCGCAGCATGACCTCGCCCAGGGAAATCTCGTCATACATGCACTGGCTCTTGTCCCTCAGTTTCAGATCCATATTCATCGCCCTCCATTTATAATGTTCTTTGTCCGTATAGGCCCGTGGGGCCCCCTGCCTGCATTATAAATGAATAACCGGCTTCTGTCAATGAATTTCCTGTTTGTGCGCTGCGTTTAATCCTCCCCGTCCGCCATGCGGTAGCCCACGCCAACCTCGGTGAAGATATACCTCGGCTCGCTGGGGTTGGGCTCGAGCTTGCGGCGAATGCTGGCCATGTGCACGCGCAATATCTTGTTGTCGGAGCTGGCCGATGGGCCCCACAGCTCCCTCAGCATGGCCCTGTAGGTCAATACCCGCCCCGCGTGCTGGCCCAGCAGCGCCACGATCCTGAACTCATTCGGGGTCAGGTGAACGGGCTCGCCCGCCATCAGCACGCGGCGCTTGCGGTAATCAATCTCCATGTCCCCCACATGATAGCAACCGGTGAGGGCGATCTCGTCGTCGTCCAGGGCCGTGCGCCGATGGCGCAGGGCGGCGCGTATGCGCGCCAGCAGCTCGATGCTGCCGAAGGGCTTGGTGATATAGTCGTCCGCCCCCAAATCCAGCGCCTCGGCCTTGTCCTGCTCCAGGCTTCGGGCGGAGATGACGATGATGGGCGTGGCCGTCCACTGGCGCACCCGCTGGATGACCAGCGTACCATCCGCGTCCGGAAGTCCCAAATCCAGCAATATGCAGTCCGGGCAATGGGAGGCGATCATTTCCAGCGCGCCGCCGCCGCTGTTGACGATGATCACGTCATAGCCGTCCGAAGCCAACACCGCCCGCAGGAAGGTGCATATGCCCGGATCGTCCTCCACGATCAGTATCTTGTTGCGAATCTCATTGGACATCTTTAACCTCCGAATCCTGAAGGATTTGCTCCGCTTCGCATGGCAAATAGAATTTCACCGCCACGCCGCCCCGGGGGCTGCGCCCGATCTTCATGTCGCCGCCATGGGCCCGGACGATCGTGCGGCAGACCGACAGGCCGATGCCCATGCTGCGCCGCGCGTCGGGGCGCTCCTGCGCGCCGCGATGGTCGCTGCCATCCAGCAGCTCCGGCAGCCGATGGTCCGGTACGCCGACGCCGTCGTCCTCCACGCAAAGCACTGCGCGACCGGGATTGCAGGTGATGGTCAGCCAGATCCGCGTGGCCGTACGGCCGTGGGCGCTGACGTTATCGAAGAGGTTGATCAGCACCTGCTCGATCAGCGTGGCGTCCATCGGAACGATCAGTATCTGCTCCGGCTGCGTCACATGCACCGGCAGGGCGTCCGGCGCGCGCCGGTATTTCAGTATGGCGCTGCCAACGATCTCCTCCAACACCTCGTCCGTCTTCGTGAGGGCGACGTCGCCCCCGGTGAACCGTGTCACGGAGAGCAAGTTCTCCGTCACCCGCACCAGCCATTGTGCATCACGATTGATTCCGTCCAGCAGCGCTTCACGGTCCGCTTCGTCCAGCGCCTGCGCCTTCAGGGCTGAGCTGGCCCCCATGATGGCCGAAAGCGGGGTGCGGATGTCGTGGGCGATGGCCCGCAGCAGGTTGGCGTGCATCTTTTCCCGCTCCATCTCAAAGCGGAGCTGCTCCTGCCGCTTGATCTGCGTGGTCAGCGCGCTGATGATGACGGAGACCACCAGCATCATCAGGAAGGTCAGCGGGTACCCCGTCAGCGTCACGTCGAACTGCCAGAAAGGATAGGTGAACATGTAGTTGACGCAGAAGGTGCCCACCAGCGAGGCCGCGATGCCCCACAGGTAACCGTCCGTCAGCCGCGCCACCAGCGCCACGGCCAGTATGAACAGCGGCGTGGCGAAGGGGTTGTTGTCATTGTGAAGCCCGGACAGCGCCATCGAGAGCGCTACGGCCAGGGCCATGATTCCCGCGAACACCAGGGCGTCCCTGGCGACGTTCGGGCGCTTGTCGTCTTTCATGATAGGTTTCTCCTGAAAATTCACCATTATAATTATATCACATATCTCGCCGAAGTTTGTCGGCCTGACCCCAGAAGTTACACACCAGCGCGTTCCTTTCCGCGATATTAGCGGCGGTTTGCCTTATAATGACGATGATTTCATATGTAAGGAGCGTTTGTTTCAGATGTACAGCGAGGAATACGAAAAAGCGAAAAAGGAATTCAACAACTGTCTTCGGATGAGCATCATCGGCCTGGGCGTGCCGATCTATAACGCGCTGCACGAATGGCTGCCCATCATGAAGCGGGAAAAGGAAAGGGCGCTGAAGGCCCAAAAGGAAGAGAGGGAGTGAACAGCCCATGGACGCCATGACCATCGTGATCGCCGCTATATTTATCGTGCTGCTGATCGGCGGTTCGATCATCAGCTTCCGCCACTGACAAGAGGAGGCGCCTGCCATGCCGACATTTCTCAAGAGCCTGGAAAAGATACGGCCGCTGTATGATTGGACATACAAAATTATACTGCTGGTCTGCAAGCTGCTGCTGATCGCGGATATCGTGATCACGTCGTGGTCCGTGCTGGGGCGCTACGTGCCCTTCATCTCCGACCCCCACTGGAGCGAGGAAATGGTGCTGACCTTCATGGTCTACATGGCGGTGCTTTCGGCCACGCTGGCCATCCGCAAGCGCAGCCACATCCGCATGACCGCCTTCGACAAGTACCTGCCCCCAAAGGTCCTGATTGCGCTGGACCTGCTGGCCGACATCGCCGTGCTGGTGCTGGGCGTAATCCTGCTGTCGGAGGGCCTGGAGGTCGTCAGCCCCACCGGCAACATCGCCAAATTCGCCAGGTATTCCTCCCTGCCCAACCTGAGCCAGACGTGGATGTACCTGCCCGTGGCCATCGCCGGCGTGGGCATGATCCTGTTCGAGCTGGAGCAGGTGTTCCTGCGCATCAAGGAATTCTATAAACCCGACGACGAAGCCGGAAAGGAGGCCCGGGCATCATGAGCGAAAGCCTGTCCACCCTGATTCTGCTGGGAAGCTTCCTGGTGATGGTCTTCCTGCGGTTCCCGATCGCCTATTCCGTAGGCATCTCCACGGTGCTGTGTCTGCTGAGCATGGGTCAGAACCTGACGGTGCTGCCGATGCAGATGGTGAAGGGCGTCTGGTCCTTCTCTCTGATGGCCGTGCCCTTCTTCATTACGATGGGCGTATTGATGGGCTCCGGCGGCATATCGGACAAGCTGATCGCGCTGGCCAACAGCCTGGTGGGCTGGATGCGCGGCGGCCTGGCGATGGTGAACATCGTGGCCTCCTACTTCTTCGGCGGCATCTCCGGCTCGGCCTCCGCCGACACCGCGTCCCTGGGCTCCATCCTGATCCCCATGATGGTGGACCAGGGCTACGATGTGGACTTTTCCACCGCCGTCACCATCACGTCCTCCTGCGAGGGCCTGCTGGTGCCCCCGAGCCACAACATGGTCATCTACTGCACCACCGCGGGCGGCATCTCCGTCGGCGCGCTGTTCATGGCGGGCTACCTGCCCGGCGCGCTGCTGGCGCTGAGCCTGATGGTGGGCTCCTACATCATCTCCGTCAAGCGCAACTATCCCAAGGGCGAAAGGTTCTCCATCGGAAACTTTTTAAAACAGCTGGGCACCTCGTTCTGGGCGCTGGCGGCGATACTGATCGTGGTCGTAGGCGTGGTCGGCGGCGTGTTCACCGCCACCGAATCCGCCGCCATCGCGGTCATCTACTCGCTGATCGTGTCGGTGTTCATCTACAAGGGGCTTGACTGGAAGGGCGTCTGGCGCGAACTGGGCAGCTGCATCGACACGCTGGCCATCGTGCTGATCCTGATTGCCATGTCCGGCGCCTTCGGCTACTGCCTGACCAACCTGCACGTGCCGGCCAAGGCCGCGGCCCTGATCACCGGCGTCTCCAGCAACCCCGTGGTCATCGCGCTGCTGATCAACCTGATCCTGCTGGTGCTGGGCTGCATCATGGACATGGCCCCGATCATCCTGATCGCCACGCCCATCCTGCTTCCCGTGGCCCAGAGCATTGGCATCAGCCCGATCCAGTTCGGCATCATGGTGGTGCTGAACTGCGGCATCGGCCTGTTGACTCCGCCGGTGGGCGCGGTGCTGTTCATCGGCTCCGCCGTGGCCAAGCGCCCCATGGAGAAGGTCGTCAAGGCCACCCTGCCCTTCTATGTATGCATGCTGATCGCCCTGCTGCTGATCACCTTCATCCCCCAGATCAGCCTGTGGCTGCCCGGCGTGTTCGGCTACGCGGTGTAACATACGCCGGATAAATCAACATCATTTCACAGCAAAGCCCTTCGCCCCCGGCGGAGGGCTTTGTCTCAAAGGACCTGCTTTGCCGCGAAAACAGGCCGTTATTGATCTTTACAACTTTGAATTGATGTTGTATACTTGTTTTGTAAGACCATGAAGCGGCGAAGCGAAGCAAGTCCTTCAGGGCGACGCGAAGCAAGTCCTTTAGGGCGACGCGAAGCAAGTCCTTTCAGGCGAAGCCAGCCCTTCAGGACGGGCGCGTCGCGGGAGGTCACCAACGTATCTATATAATGATAAGGAGGTCGGATTTATGTTGACAGTTGAACAGGTTGCGGCATGCGGCGTGGTGCCGGTGGTGGTGCTGGAGGACGCGGAGCAGGCGGTGCCCACGGCGAAGGCGCTGCTGAAGGGCGGCATCAACGCCATGGAGATCACCTTCCGCACGGCGGCGGCCAAGGCGTCCATCGAGAAGGTGGCGAAGGAGGTGCCTGAGATGATCGTGGGCGCGGGCACCGTGGTGAACGTGGAGCAGGTGCACGAGGCGGTGGAGGCCGGCGCGAAGTTCATCGTGTCCCCCGGCTCCGACGCCGAGGTGATCGCCGAGGCCATCAAGCTGGGCGTGCCGGTCACCCCCGGGGTGGTCACCCCCAGCGAGATCATGATCGGGCTGAAGCTGGGTCTGAAGGTTTTCAAGTTCTTCCCGGCGGAGAATTACGGTGGGCTGAAGACCATCAAGGCGCTGAGCGGCCCCTTCCCCCAGATCAAAATCCTGCCCACCGGCGGCATCAACCAGGCCAACGCCGCCGAGTACTTCAAGAACCCGAAGATACTGGCCGTGGGCGGCAGCTGGATGTGCACCAAGGACATGATCTCCTCCGGCGACTTCGACGGCATCGCCGAAAAGTCCGCCGCGGCCACGGCGCTGTTTAAGGAGATTCGCGGGTAAATTCTGATTTGTCGCGGGGAGAAGGGATTAGGGATTAGAAATAGTGGCTGACGTATGGCGATAACAAGCACCATCCAATAAACCACGAAAACGCCCCTGCTTCATCGCGGGAACGTTCGCTTAATCCCCCGTGCCACCCCGGCGCGCGGCTTTCCCCAATCCCCAATCCCTAATCAAATACCATTCGACACAGAAAGGAATGATCGATATGGCTCTTCTGAATTACGACGTTCTGAAAAAATCCGGCTACGACGGCTACATCCTGGAAAACGCGCCCGAGAAGGTCATGCAGTTCGGCGAGGGCAACTTCCTGCGCGCCTTCGTGGATTACTTCTTCGACATCGCCAACGAGAAGGCCGACTGGAACGGCAAGGTGGTGCTGGTGCAGCCCATCGCCCAGGGCCTGACCGAGTACATCAACAACCAGCAGGGCCTGTACACGCTGTACCTGCGGGGCAGCCAGAACGGCGAAAAGGTGGACGAGAAGCGGGTCATCTCCTCCGTCAGTCGCTGCCTGAACCCCTACACCGACTGGGACAAGGTGCTGGAGCTGGCCAAGAGCGACGACCTGGAGATCATCGTATCCAACACCACCGAGGCCGGCATCGTCCACGACAGCGAGAGCGCCTTCGACCAGGTGCCGCCCACCAGCTTCCCGGCGAAGCTGACCCGGGTGCTGTACGAGCGCTTCACCGCCGGCAAGCCCGGCCTGGTGATCCTTTCCTGCGAGCTGATCGACAACAACGGCAAGGAGCTTCAGAAGTGCGTCAACCAGTACATCGACGACTGGAAGCTGTCCGAGGACTTCCGCAAGTGGGTCAATGAGCAGAACACCTTCTGCTCCACCCTGGTGGACCGCATCGTCCCCGGCCGCATTCGCGACCCCAAGGAGGTCGAGCGCCTGAACGCCGCCAACGGCTACGAGGACCCGCTGACCGACGTGGGCGAGGTCTTCGGCGTGTGGGTCATCGAGGGCCCGGACGGCCTGGAGGACAAGCTGCCCTTCAAGAAGGCCGGCGTGAACGTGATGGTGGTGCCGGACGTCACCCCCTACAAGAAGCGCAAGGTGCGCATCCTCAACGGCGCGCACACCGGCTTCGTGCTGGGCGCTTACCTGGCGGGCTACGACATCGTGCGCGACTGCATGCACGACGCCGCCATACTGGAATACATGAACCGGATGCTCTACGACGAGGTCATCCCCACGCTGCCCCTGGACAAGGACGACCTGAAGCAGTTCGCCGCGGCGGTGCAGGACCGCTTCAACAACCCCTTCGTCAACCACGAGCTGATGAGCATCTCCCTGAACTCCACCAGCAAGTGGCGCGCCCGCAACATGCCCACCTTCCTGGACTATGTCAAGGAGAAGGGCGAGCTGCCGAAGTACCTGACCACCTCCTTCGCGATGTACATCGCGTTCTACTCCAACGACATCCAGGCGCTGACCGACAAGGGCCTGGTGTGCAAGCGGCCCAACGGCGACGAATACACCGTGAGCGACGACCGCTGGGTGTTGGAGTTCTACTACGCCCACAAGGACGACAGCCCGGAGGACCTGGTCCACGCCGTGATGACCAACACCGACATGTGGGGCCAGGACCTGACCCAGGTGCCCGGCTTCGAGGCCGAGGTCGTGCGCATCCTGAAGCTCATCCGCAAGGACGGCGCGCTGGCGGCCTACAAGGCGACCCTGTAACCTATGCGCTCGGGCTTGCCGCCGGATGCCGGCGGTAGCCCGATTTATGTCCGTAAAAAAAGGAAGGCAGACGATCATCCATATGAGCAAGCTTGAACGGTTCGAGGTCGTCCTCAAGGAGGGCAATGGCTTGACCGACGCGGGGCTGATTATGATCCTGCGGGACAAGGAGACCGGCGTTCAGTACCTTTGGGTCAAATCGGGCTACTGCGGTGGCCTGACGCCACTTTTGGACACCGACGGCAAGCCATTGATCGACTGACAGGCTCCTGTATTACCGCACCTCATCGACCATTGGAGAAAAACGGCATGAATAAGATTGTACAAATCACCCCCAGGGACATGGTGGCCGTGGCGCTGCAGCCCCTTGCCGCCGGCGAGGCCGTCAGCTACGGCGCGGGCGAGGTGACGCCCCTTTCCGACATTCCCATGGGCCACAAGGTGGCGCTGCGGGACATCGCAAAGGGCGAGCCGGTCATCAAGTACGGCTTCCCCATCGGCGAGGCCACCGAGGACATCCCGAAGGGCGGCCATGTGCACAGCCACAACCTGCACACGCTGCTCTCCGGGGCCCACGACTATGAATACCACCCCACCCACCCGGCGCTGGAGAAGCGGGAGGCCGTCACCTTCATGGGCTATCCCCGCAAGGTGGGCCGCCCGGGCATCCGCAACGAGCTGTGGATCATCCCCACGGTGGGCTGCGTGAACGACATCGCCAAGGCCCTGGCCGAGAAGGCCCAGAGGTTCGTCGGCGGGTCCGTCGAGGGGGTGTATGCCTTCACCCACCCCTACGGCTGCTCCCAGATGGGCGGCGACCAGGAGAACACCCGCCAGGCCCTGGCGAACCTGTGCAGCCATCCCAACGCCGGCGGCGTATTGCTGCTGGGCCTGGGCTGCGAAAACAGCGGCGTCGACCAGATCATGCCCCACATCGACGCCTATGATCCCGCCCGCCTGCGCACGCTGATCTCCCAGCAGGTGGAGGACGAGCAGGAGGCCGCCATGGCCCTCATCGCGGAGCTGGCGGAGCACATGAAGCAGGACGTCCGCGTGCCCTGTCCGGCGGACCAGCTGGTGGTGGGCCTGAAGTGCGGCGGCTCCGACGGCCTCTCCGGCATCACGGCGAATCCGACCATCGGCGTTTTCTCCGACCTCCTGGGGGCCATGGGCGGCACCACCATACTCACCGAGGTGCCCGAGATGTTCGGCGCGGAGACGATTTTGATGGACCGCTGTGCCGACGAGGCCCTGTTTGGCAAGACCGTGCGCCTCATCAACGACTTCAAGGAATACTTTGAGTCCTACCACATGCCCGTCTACGAAAACCCCTCCCCCGGCAACAAGGCCGGCGGCATCACCACCCTGGAGGACAAGGCCCTGGGCTGCACCCAGAAGAGCGGCTCCGGCCCGGTGAAGGGCGTGTTGAAGTATGGCGAGAAGGTCGCCAACCCCGGCCTCAACCTGCTCTCCGCTCCCGGCAACGATCTGGTGGCCTCCACGGCCCTGGCGGTGTCCGGCGCCCAGCTGGTTCTGTTCTCCACCGGCCGCGGCACCCCCTTCGGCTGCCCGGTGCCCACGGTGAAGATCGCCTCCAACACCCCCCTGGCCGAGAAAAAGAAGAACTGGATCGACTTCGACGCCGGCCGCCTGCTGACCGGCATGAGCCTGGACGACCTGGGCCGGGACCTGATGGACCTCGTCCTCGCCGTCGCCGGCGGCCAGCCCACCCGCAACGAGATCAACGGCTTCCACGACCTGGCCATCTTCAAGCAGGGCGTGACGCTGTAAGCCGCGATGACGCCCTTAAAACACCGCCCGACGATTGTCGGGCGGTGTTTTTTATGGTACGCCCGGCATGGGCGATAGCTTGGTGGTGAAAGTCCACTACACGCTTGGTAGTAGGAAGTGTTAGCCGAACGGCAAGGGTGTCCATCGCGAGGTGGAATCTGAAGGAAGCCGCAGGCAAAGTTCCGAGCCGACGAATAGAAATCGCATATAAGGCGGGGCAGAGCGGACGAGACTGCCACACCAGTCGAAGTCCCATACTACCCGGACTCTGACGTAAATGCGGCGGCTACCAGCTTCAATACAGCCTGAAGAGCAGCTTCTCCGGCGCGAACAGCGTGACGCTGAAAAAGACCGGAACCACCAGGACCACCGTCAAAGGCCTGGCGTCGGGACGGAGGTATTACTTCCGCGTGCGCGCCTTCAAGGCCGTGAACGGCAGGACCTGTTACGGCGCGTGGTCGAAGGCGAAGAGCGTGGTGGCGAAGTAACTGTACCCTGGATTGCGCCGGCGATAGCCCGTGAGCGGCTTTTTCACCCTGCCGCGAAGGGCCCCCAGGCTCGCCGGCGGCATTCCCACCCTGCCCTCCCCAGGGCCCCGGCATCCGGCAACCCGGACGCGATGGCGGCGGACCAGCGGCGCGACGAATGACAGGCGGGATGGGGGGACAGGCTGAAGGGCAATCGGCCGTCAAAAAATATTCCGGAAAGTGGGCTTACAGGCAGAACAATTAACATCCCCCTTATATAATTGTAATTAAGGTGTATACTCACCGACCTTTATTTGAAAGGAAGTATGTCACATGTACAATATCGTAGGCGCGATGTTCGCTGACGAACAGGAAGCCCGTCAGGCCATGGCGGCCCTGGCTGAGACCCCCAAGTTCAACGGTACCACCATCTTCCAGATGTCCCTGGTGAAGCGCAGGGACGGCGAGCTCAAGCTTTGCGACAACTTCGTCTCCGAGCATCTCGACTCCAGGGACACCCTCAGGGGCGGCCTGGTGGGCGGCCTGGTGGGCCTTCTGGCCGGCCCCCTCGGCGCGCTGCTGGGCGGCGCTACCGGCGCTCTGCTGGGCAATGCCTCGGACGCTGACAACGAGGACGACAGCAAGGCCCTGATCGAGCAGGTGGCCCAGAGGCTGGAGGAGGGCGACCTGGCCCTCATCATCATGGCCGACGAGACCGAAGAGGCCGTGCTGGACCGCGCGCTGGTGAAGTACAACGTGGTCATCGTACGCTACGACGCCGAAACCATCGCCAAAGAGGTGGAAGAGGCCGAAAAGCGGGAAACGGAAGCCTAAACCCGCGTTTTGTTCGTCAATTGAACCCCACCGCCCCGCTAAAACCGGGGCGGTGGGGTTTCGATCTCTGTACCCAACCTTAATCCAGGCTGCAATCACAAAGGGGCTGTTTCAAAATGACTTTACGGGTCATTTTGAAACAGCCCCTTATTCTGTGCCTCCGCGTCGCCTCAGGCTCCGCTGGGCACCCCGAAGATCTGCTCCTGGAGGGCCACGTCGGCCACGCCGGTCTGCTCAAGGCCATGGTCCTTCTGGTAGGCCTTCACGCATTTGGCGCAGTCCTGGCCGTAAACGCCGTCCGGCTCGCCCTTCATGTAGCCCAGCTCGATCAGCTTCTGCTGCAACAGGTACACCCCCCAGGAATACCGGGTGGGCTTGTAGACGTCATAGACGCGGCTGTAGGGCTGCAGCGGCGGGACGGGATAATCCTTGGCCGGGCCGGTGAGCGGCTTCGTCTCGTTCTCGGGATAGCCGAACATCTCGTTCAGCGTCACCAGCCGGTAGCCCTTCTCCACCGCGTAGGGCATGAAGTTCAGCAGCTTGTCCAGGTCGTTGGTGGTGGTGGTGTGGAACAGGTAAATCGCGCCGGGCTTCAGCGCCTTGGCGATCTCCCGCTCGGTGCTGGTGGAGCCGGCGCAGCTCCAGTGGGCGATGCCGTAATAGCCCAGCTGCTCGGCGTACACCTGCATCCGCTGGTCGCGGCGGGCGTCGCCGCCCTTGGGCCGCAGGAAGTGGCACTGGTATTCCACGCCCAGGATGTGGCTCAGGGCCATCTGCTGCATGTAGACCTCCCTGGCCATCTCCTCGTCGGAGCAACGGTAGAGGCCGTTGTGGGTAAAGGTGTGGTTCTCCAGCTCAAAGCCCTGCTCCCAGGCGTACTTCAGCACCTCGCTCTGGGCCTGCTTCAGCACGTTCTGGCCGATGGGGAAGATGGTGAATCTGCCGCCCACCTCGATGGCCTTGTCCACCATCCTTTGCAGGTTTTCGGCCTGGAAGCAGTCGTCCACGGTGATGGCGATGATCTTTTCCTCGGTGTCCGCCTCGGAAAACACCAGCCCGTAGCCCGGCGCGGTGGGCGTGGGACGGGTGGCGGAGCGCAGTGACGCAAAGGACACCGTGTCACCCTGGGGCGTGGGCGTGGGGGTGGGCGCGGGCGTGGCAACTGCCGCCGCGGCGCTGTCGCTCTCCTGCGGCGCAGGGGCCGCCACGGGCTGCCCCTCGGCCTGCTGCGGCATGAGGGGCTCGCCTTCCGCTTGCAATACGCCCTCCACCGGCTGGGAGACCGCCCGGTCCGACGCGCCGCCCCTGGGCAATAGCGCCACCACCAGCAGGGCGACCAGCACCACCGCCGCCGTGCCGCCGAATATGATCATGCGCAGTCGCCGCTGCTCATAGCGCCGCCGGGCGGGTCCGCGGGGCGTGTTCCTCTGATGGTTCGCCATGATGATACCTCTGTGGTATTACTTGAACAGGGGGAAGCGCAGGTCGCTGGGGTACACCTGCACATGCTGGAAATAGATTAGATTGTTTAAGTCTATCTCCTGGTAGCGGTCGCCAACGCCTGATATGTAGCGGTACAGCTCGTGCAGGTCCACTGTGCCGTTCTCGTTGCCGGAAAACTGCTTGTCGGCCGGCATGGCGCCGGACTTGCCCACGCCATTGCACAACCATACCGTGAAATCGTTATGGGCTTTGGGCTCGGAGCCCCAGCTTTCCTCGCGGTAGGCGGCGGCGGTGAGCACATAGAACTTGTTGACCTTGCGCAAATCGCCGGTGTTGGGAACATCGTCCCCTTCGATCACGCCGGGGTCGGCGCTGCGGAAGACTTCCACCGCCTGCCTGTCAAAGGCCTCGGCGGCACGGGCCTGCCTTTGTGCGGCATTCCTGTCGTTCGCCTTGTACACCGCCGCGCCGGAGCCGCAGCTCTCCAGGATGACGATCACCTTGCCGGGCACCTCCAGCAGCATGTCTCTCAGCTCGGCAAGGGTGACCCAATCGGGGTCCACTTCGCCGTGGGAGGCCATGCACAGCGCGCCGGTATACTTTTCGGCAGCGCTATCGCTGCTGTCGCCGTGGGTGGCGATGAAGAACAGGGAAACGTCGTTCTTGTTGGCGCCGGCAAAGGTCTTTTTGACCAGCTGCTTGAGCTCGCTTGCGGTGGTGTTGTTCTCGGTCGTCACCTGGTACTTGCCGCCGTCCGGGGTTTTGACCCGGCCGAGCATCGCCTTCATGAGCGCCACATCGCCCTTGTTGCGCTTGATGCGCTCCCAGCGCTTGGCTGGGTCCTTTTCATGCGAATTGTAGAAGTCGCTCTCGGAAACCAGCAGCGCCCGGTATTTGACGGGGTTTTTGGAAGCGCCCGAAGCAATGGCGGTGGACAGGTAGGCGGGTTTTTTGACCTTGCCGGTGCTGGCTGCGCCGGGCGTGCTGTACAACTTGAAGCTCAGGTCCTTCGCCTTCAGATTGGGGAAGGACAAGGCCGGGCAGGATATCGATTTGGCGGGGAAGGTGAGGGTGACAGTCTGCCACTTGTTCTCGGCGCAGTCGACCTTCACGACCTTGAAGGTGTTCCGGGCAATCGGGGTGTCGCCGGTGTTGTCATTCATACTGACAGACAGGTCCAGGTTATTGATGGCGGTCAGCTTGCCCGCGCTGCCGTTCAGCAGCCACAGCTGGCAGACGATGCTGCCGTCGCCCTTCATTTCCAGCGATTTGGGCTGCAGGGTCCACTTCTTGGCCAGCTTTGCCACGGCCTTGGCGGTGGGCTTGGTATGCAGCGCGCCGGTGCAGTTGGCCTTCACCACCACATTCATTTTGGCCTTCAGGCCGTTGTCCGACGCGACGGTAACGGTGACCTTGCCCGGCTTCACTGCCGTAACGACGCAGTCCCGGCTCATCCGGGCGATGTTTTTGTCGGAGGTGGTGAAGTCGATGTTGTAGTTGGCGTAGACAGGCTCTACGACATAGAGTTGTTTCAGATCGATGTCCTGGCCCACCAGCAGCGTCGCCGATTTTTTGGAGAAGGACAGGCGCTTGAGTGCGTAGGCATCCTCGATTGTAAGGGAGAGGGTCATCTGCGTGCCGTTGGTCAGCTTGATGGCAATGTTGACGCTGCCCACAGCGATGGGGTCGACGACGATGGTGTTGCGGCTGTCGTCCTGCCGATTCACTTTGACGAGATTGTCCTTGCTGACGGTCCAGGAGGCGATGTCGGCATTCTTTGAGAAGATGCGCAACACGTCCTGCTTGTTGATGGTGAGCTTCCCATCCTCAACCATCGTCATCTTGTAATTCATCGCCTTATATTGGGGCATGGGCTTCGAGGTGTTATCGGCGTCGCCATCCGACTCGGCTTCCGCCGGGGGAAGGCTGACGTCGTCAGACAGCGCCAGGTCGATGTCCTCGGACAGGCTCAAGTCGATGTCGTTCAACGACGCTTCTCCGGAAAGCTCCGGCAGGGCATCGATGGACAGGCTCGCTGCATCGTCGACCTCAAGCGCCGGCGCGTCGTCCAGTTCCAAGGGAGCGTCCTCCGCCAGGGCCGGCAGGGATGCGGCCAGGAGCAGCGCCAGCAGCACGGCCAGCGCGCGCCGCAGGGCAGTATGAGGATTTGTGTTCATGATATACATACCTCCTCCTATTAATATGTATCATTGTAGCACTTTCATCGCTTTTTTATCAAGTCATTTCCAATATTATATCATAATTCCCCCATCACCGTCATAATTTTCACACTGCGCCGGTTGACACCCGCCGTTTTGAAGTGCTATAATTGGCGTCGATATCAAAAGGCGCATGGGGAATGCGCCCCTCATCGCGCTTTCAGAGAGCCGCCGGACGGTGCGAGGCGGCAAGCGGGACGGGGGGCCGGCCGGTTCCCCCGGGATTGCACGCAATCCCACGCCCCGCGCAGGAAATGGCGCGGCGGTTTTCCCCGTTACAGAAATCGAGAGGATTCTTCCATTCATGCAAGAATCAATCAGGGTGGTACCGCGAAGCGCATCTGTTCGTCCTTGAGATGACAGATGCGCTATATTTTGCGCGGTACCACGGTACCGCGATAAGGAGGTAATTCCCATGAACATCCAATCCGCCAACGAGCTGCGCAGCCTGTTCCTGCGCTTCTTCGAGGAAAAGGGCCACGCCCGCATCCCCAGCGCGTCGGTCATCCCCGAGAACGATCCCACCGTGCTGTTCACCACCGCCGGCATGCATCCGCTGGTGCCCTACCTGATGGGCGAGAAGCACCCGATGGGCAAGCGCCTGACCGACGTGCAGAAGTGCATCCGCACCGGCGACATCGACGACGTGGGCGACCCCAGCCACCTGACCTTCTTCGAGATGCTGGGCAACTGGTCCCTGGGCGACTACTTCAAGGCCGAGATGATCCCCTGGAGCTGGGAATTCCTGACCAGCCCCGACTGGTTGGGCCTGGACCCCGACAAGCTGGCCTTCACCGTGTTTGAGGGCGACCAGGACGCCCCCCGGGACGAGGAGGCCGCCAACCTGTGGCGCGCCCAGGGCGTGAAGGACGACCACCTGTTCTACCTGCCCAAGAAGCACAACTGGTGGGGTCCCGCCGGCATCACCGGCCCCTGCGGCCCGGACACCGAGATGTTCATCATCCGCGACCAGCCGCCCTGCGGCCCGGACTGCTCCCCCGCCTGCTCCTGCGGAAGGTACCTTGAGATCTGGAACGACGTGTTCATGCAGTACGAGAAGCAGGCCGACGGCACCTTCATCCCGCTGAAGCAGAAGAACGTGGACACCGGCATGGGCCTGGAGCGCACCTACTGCGTGCTGATGGGCGCGAACACCGTCTACGAGACCGAGATCTTCTCCGGCATCATCGGAAAGATCGAGGAGCTCTCCGGCAAGAAGTACGGCCAGGACGAGGAGACCACCAAGTCCATCCGCATCATCAGCGACCACATGCGCACCGCCACCTTCATCATCGGCGACGACCGGGGCGTCACCCCCTCCAACGTGGACCAGGGCTACGTGCTGCGCCGCCTGATCCGCCGGGCCGTGCGCCACGGCATGAAGCTGGGCATGCCCGCGGGCTTCACCTGCGAGATCGCCCAGGTCATCATCGACCAGTACAAGGAAGTCTACCCTGAGCTTGAGCGCAACGGCGAACACATTCTTGAACAGCTGAAGCTGGAGGAGGACCGCTTCCAGAGGACCCTGAAGAAGGGCCAGGCCGAGTTTGAAAAGGTCTACGGCAACATGATGAAGAAGCGGGAAGCCTTCGCCGCCCTGAAGGCGAACAAGGCCGATCCCGACGCCGTGGCCGCCGCCCTGAAGCAGTTGCCCCCCAGCCCGGACAACAAGCCCATCATCGAGCAGGTGAAGGACGGCACCGTCTCCGACGCGACCATCGACAGCCTGCTCAAGGCCACCGAAAAGATGGACGGCCGCAGCGCCTTCAAGCTGTACGACACCTACGGCTTCCCCATCGAGATCACCGAGGAGATGGCTGCCGAGAAGGGCATCGAGGTGGATGTGGAGGGCTTCCAGGAGCGCTTCAAGAAGCACCAGGAGAACAGCCACGCCGGCGCGGAGCAGCGCTTCAAGGGCGGCCTGCAGGACCACAGCGAGCAGACCACCAAGCTGCACACCGCCACCCACCTGCTCCACGCGGCCCTGCGCAAGGTCCTCGGCCCCGAGGTGGCCCAGAAGGGCAGCAACATCACCCCCGAGCGCCTGCGCTTCGACTTCTCCTTCGGCCGCAAGATGACCGACGAGGAGAAGAAGGAGGTCGAGCGCCTGGTGAACGAGTACATCCAGGCCGCCGCGCCCATCACCTGCGAGGAGATGACCGTGGCCGAGGCCAAGGCCCAGGGCGCCATCGGCCTGTTTGAGAGCAAGTACGGCGAGCGGGTCAAGGTGTACACCATGGGCGAGTTCTCCAAGGAGATCTGCGGCGGCCCCCACGCCACCAACACCGGCGATTTGAAGTCCTTCAAGATCAAGAAGGAGGAGGCCTCCTCCGCCGGCGTGCGCAGGATCAAGGCCACGATCGGGGAATAACCGACCGTAAAACATGGTAGCCGGGGCGTCGCATCGACGCCCCGGGGGAATGCCACAGCATGCCAAAGAGGCTATAAAAAACACACTGAGGAAGCAGCCAGGCTGGAGACGGCGAGGCTGCTTTCCTATGTCAAGGGGGACAGACTTGCTGATGCGGTTGAATTGTCGGGAAAAGAATATCGTTGTTTATTAACATCGGATTAATGAGATGCAGAAGATATGTTCGATACCATAATCATACAATGGATATAAAAAATAGAGGAATAAATCAATGAACGATAAACTTCAGCTATTCGAGGATCAGCCCGTCCGAACGGCATGGGACAATGACCATGAGGAATGGTATTTCTCCGTTGTTGATGTGATTGCTGTTCTCACGGACTCTCCTAATCCGAACAACTATTGGAAGGTCCTCAAGAAGCGCCTTAAGGACGAAGGGAATCAGTCGGTTACAAATTGTAACCAACTGAAGCTCAAATCCCATAAAGATGGAAAGCGGTATAATACCGACGTGGCGACGACCGAGCAGCTTCTCCGTCTGATCCAGTCTATCCCCTCTCCCAAAGCAGAGCCTTTCAAGATGTGGCTGGCAGAAGTAGGCCGGGAACGCATCGACGAAACCATCGACCCGGAGCTGACGATCGACAGGGCGCTGGAAACCTATTCCCGTCTCGGCTATTCTCCGGAATGGATCAACCAGCGCCTCCAGACCATTCGCGCCCGCAAGGAACTGACGGATGCGTGGAAAGCGCATGGCGTCAGGGAAGGCCGGGAATATGCTATACTGACCGATGAAGTCACCAGAGCCTGGTCCGGCATGACGACGCGCCGCTACAAGGATTTGAAGGGGCTGAAGAAAGAGAACCTCCGGGATAACATGAGCACCCTCGAGCTTGCCTTGAATATGCTGGCAGAAGCGACTACAACAGAACTGACCCGGGCGCAGAATCCCCAAGGACTGACCCAGAATCAGGTTGTTGCCCGTGAGGGCGGCTCAATCGCCGGAAACGCTCGCAAGGAAATTGAAGCCAGGACGGGCAAGCCGGTCATCACCCCCGATAACGCAGCCAAGCTTAATTCGGTTGTGACAAACCTTATTGAAGATGTGGTCGATCTTACGGACGAGAATAAATAGCAGCAGATATCCGAAAAAGATTAGAACCTGTAATAGAAGGGGCGGCGATGCGCGGTCTGCCGGGTACAGCGAATGGATTCGCAGCCGGGCGGGGCGCCGCATCGGCGCCCTTGCAATTATCTTATACAGCCCCGATTTTGTTTGTAACCATTCGCCCCTCCCGCTCCGTCTAATCCATGTAGCTACAAACACAGGAAGGATGAACGCGCATGACCGCCGATGCATTTGCCCGCCGGGTGGAGGCGCTGAAGCCGGTGATGCACCGGGTTTGCCACGCCCAGCTGGGGGAGCCCCACGACCGTGAGGACGCCGCCCAGGAGGCCATACTCCGCGCCTGGGAAAAACAGGATGGCCTTCGGGAACCCAAATTCTTCGAGACCTGGTTCATACGCATACTCATCAACGCCTGCCACGACATCCAGCGGCGCAACCGGCGCACGGTGGCCATGGACGCCCCGCCGGAGCGCGAACCCGAACCGGAGCATCGCGACCTGTATCTCGCGCTGATGGCCCTCAACGAAAAGCAGCGCATGTGCGTGCTGCTGTACTACATAGAGGGCTATGGCGTCCGGGAGGTGGCCGGGATGCTGGGCATCGGGGAGAGCGCCGTCAAGGTGCGGCTGATGCGCGGGCGTAACAAACTCAGGGAACTGCTGTCGGAGGAGGTGTTCAAATGATTCGCAGGGAGGATTTCATCGACGCGCTGGGCATGCCGGATGAGGGCTTCACGAGCGCCGTGGACGCCGCCCTCCGACAGGTCAAGGAAGGGGAGGCAAGACCCGTTATGAAGCGAAAGATGACATTGACGATACTGGCCGCCGTGCTGGCCGTGATCGCGCTGACCGGCGCGGCGCTGGCCGTGGGGCTGAACCTGTTCGACCACTTTGGAAGGAACGACCGGCGCTTGCAGGTCGTCGCGCCGGATGCCGCATTGGTCGTCAACGACGCCGTGGAGGTCACCACCGACGCCCTGGGCGTCTCAAAAGCGCGGATCGACAGCGCCTATTACGACGGACAGAGCCTGATCGTGGCCTATACCCTCGACAATTACCAGCGCTGTGAGCCGTTCACGCCCACGGAGACGGAGCTGGCTCAGATGACCGAAAACAAAGATTTCCTGCTCGAAGCCTATGGGATCGTGGAGGGCGACCCGGATGCCAACGAAGCCTTCCGGGCCGCCATCGACCGGAAGCAGCCCTATGGCGTGGTGGAATACATGATCGGCCTCGGCGACCGCTGCACGACCGACGGGGGCGTGACCCTGCCCCTCCATGCCGCGGCCATGGAGGACGGCGAGGAGGGCCTGCTCTACTGCATCCAGGAGTTTGAGACGCCGCTGCCGGAATCCGTCCGGGATCTCGACAGCCTGAACCTCACCCTGCCGGTGGAGCTGTCTACCTCCTGGTACTGGTTCGACGGGGAAACCTGCTACGAAAAGCATGACGAGCAGCCCCTGGCGACGCTGACCGCCGCCGTCAGCCGGTCTGAGGCCGAAACCCGAAGCTACAAATGGGAGGGCGAAATCAACGGCGCGAAGGTCAGCGCCCGGGCCGAGGCCTCCGCCGTGCACATCAAGCTCTATATCGACGCGGAGGCGGGCGCTTTCCCCGATCCCGCGACAATCTGGCCGGAGGCCGCCGAAGCGGACGACACCTGGTACAGCTTCGTCCTCACGGATTCAAGGGACATGGAATACCGCTTCTCGGGCGGAATAGAGGGCGAGGGCACCCTCGAGGCGGAATACGACGGCCTGGGCTACCTGCCGAACGACCTCACCCTGACGGTGCGCCTGGAGGGCGAGGGGGATTGGGACGGGAAGGACCACACCCTTCCCGGGTTCCCGGTGACGCTGAGGGCTGAATAATTGTTAGTCATATACAAATCAGACTAAATTAATCCTAAGCCGAAATACAAGACAGTGCCTCCAATAGCCAAAATTGGTTATTGGAGGCACCATCTTTCCATAATGCTTTCATGCCGTCGAAGACGGTTCTGCAAGATTCCTTTTCTGGCACAAAGATTCCCCTGTCGCAGCGCGCGACTATCATGACATACATTCTTGCAATAACGCCATGATTGTGATAAGCTTTCCTCGTGGAGGGGAGAACATGTATTACCTGATCAAAGAAGTTCTGACGCCATGTAGTGAAAAAGAAATCCATGAAGGCAATGCGCAATATGTGGTCGTGCTGGATACACAGCAGTGGCAGCAGCAGAAAGAGCGCTTTGATATGCTGATCGATATGGAAATGGACACGCCACAGGAGACAAAGGCGGTTGTCAACATGGATTCGTTGACGGGATCGTTATCAATTCCCAATCGGGATGATATAGGCGGTCAACGACATAATTTTTCATTCGCCTTGGATGAAAAAGGCGTTGTTTGGGTCGATGACAGCGGTTATGTGCTGGAAATGCTGCGCAAGCTCAGCCAGACAAAGAGATGGCGGCTGCCTGGTTTGGAGCGGTTCTTATACGACCTGCTGGAAATGACCATCGGCGATGATTTGACGCTGCTCGAAAATACGGAGCATCGCCTGAACCTGATCGAAGAGGCGATTCTGCGCGATGAGGTCAAGACCTATCCCAAGGAAATGAATGATATCCGTGGTGACCTGCTTGACCTGCGCGTGCACTATGAACAGCTGATCGATTTGGGACAGGAGCTGGAAGAAAACGAGAACGGTTTCTTCAAAGAAGAAAACCTTCGCTATTTTCACATGTTTACCGAACGGGTTGTGCGCTTGCGGGATATTGTCAACGGACAGCGCGAATATGTCATGCAACTCCGCGATCTGATGCAATCTCAGTTGGATGTCAGACAGAATCGCATCATGACGGTGCTCACAGTCGTTACATCCATATTTCTACCGCTGACGCTCATCGCGGGCTGGTATGGTATGAACTTTCGCTACATGCCAGAGCTGGAATGGCGATACAGTTATCCCATAGTCATTGTAATCTCCATCCTTATCGTGGTAGTCTGCCTTATCTGGTTCAAACGGAAAAAGTGGATGTGATGAAACACAAGGGGACGGTTCTCTGTGTTCTTATGACTACATCACAAATTTCCTCACGGTTACAGAGCGGATACCTGTTATCCTGCTGAGTCGCCGAATGGTGATGTCGGAGTAACACAGAGAACCGTCCCCATGTGTCCTTGATCTCAACAGAATCGTTCCGGTTCTGTCTCCTGAAGAATCTGTGCCAGCACCTTGTAGTCCAAATACTGTATGCCCTCTATGCCGTTGTGAATCTTTTCTGCCAGATTGCTGCTGTAATAGATATCCATCGCCTTTTCCAGTGAAACGCCGTGCTGATCGGCGATGTAGGCAATCAACCGTTCTTCGAGATTTTCCTGATAGGTTTGTTCCAGAATGCGATCATCCACGCCTCACACCTCCAAACAGCATTCAAAGCACAATAACTGGTCAATGGCCCTCTGGGTAATGAAGGCAAGCTGGTCGTAGTTCGGATAAGCCCGGATTTCCTTCAGCGCTCGTTCCTTATCCCAGATGCCGGAATGGTACATGTCCACCACGCGGAAAACCTTGTCGTTGGCGACCTTCCCGATAATCAGGTCATAATTCTGGTAGCCCGGTTTCCCATCCCGACAATCACACACAAATTCAATCCATTCCGCAAGGTCGTCAGGGAATCTCTTGACGCGAAGACCTGTCATGTCGTCATCCATCTGATATTGGTTGACTATCGCCCTGCCGCCGACCAGCGCAGCCTTGCGCCGTGCCCATCGCTCCGCCTGCTGACTGACTGTGGTCACATAGAAGCCCTTTCCGAAATCCAGCGCACGGTAGGAGTGAAGGATATCCGGCTGACGCACAACTTCAGACGATCCGTGATAGACGATCATACCGCAATCCCCCTGTTTTTCAGGTACTGTTCAATATCTTCCAATACATACGTGCTGGACTGCGTATGCAACACGCCATAGTGTGGGACAAGATAGCTCTCTATGCAGCCGGATTCCTTGAGCTTTTTGTATACCATTGCCGGAGAAAGCCCCCATTGATTGGCGCAGCGATGAATCATATACACCACAAAGACCATAGAATCCCTGTTCATGCCTGTCTACCTCCGAATGTCTCTGGCCATATTATACCACGTGAGGGGGACAGCTACAAGAGAAAACAGGGCCTAAGCCCGGAATAAAACACAAGGGAAACACACGGGGACGGTTCTATTGTCCCACTCCCAACTGAAATTCTCGCCAGAATGGGACAGAAGAACCGTCCCCTTGTCCCACTCCCCCTCCCTTTCGTGCTATTATTTTTTGAAATCGTCCGATTTATATTGCTTTCGTCGTTCTATTCTGGTATACTGGGTTCAGGGAAAGGAGGCGTTGTGCATGTCCATCACGGCCACCGAATTGAAAGCCAATCTCAGCAAGTATCTGCTGCTCGCCTCAACCGAGGATGTGTTTATCACACAGTACGGGAAAATTGTGGCGAAGCTGACCAACCCGTTTCAAGACAGGGTTGAGATCGCGGAGTCCCTTTTCGGCATTCTTCCGCAGGCGATGACCCTTGAAGAAGCCAGGGAGGAGCGTCTGAGCGAAGTATGAGAGCGATCCTCGATACCAATGTCGTAGTGGATGTCCTTCAACGGCGTGAGCCCTGGTTCCAGGATGGCGCCGTTATCTTCCGTGCCATTGCCAACAAACAGGTCACGGGCTGCCTGACAGCGAAGCAGATCGCGGATCTTCATTTCTTCTCCAGAAAGCAGTTCAAAGGAGAAGAAAATGTTGACGCCAGGGCCAGGCAGGTCGTCGGAAAAATACTCTCCCTCTTTGAACTGATCGATACCCTTGGCATCGATTGCCAGAACGCGCTCGGCATCAATAATGGGGACTATGAGGATGCCATCCTGATTGAAAGTGCCGCCCGCGCGGGTGTCGAGTACATTGTTACCAGAAACCCCGCGCACTACAAAACGTCATCTGTTCAGGTGTACTCTCCCGCTGAATTTGTCCGCTTCATCAGCAGGCAGGACTAAACGCACCCCGCCGCAGGCATGCGCAACGGCGGGGTGCGCGTATCAGAAACGGTCCATGTCCTCATGTGTTTCGATGTCTATGAGCTGGCGGCCTCGGAGCTGCTGTTCCGGGCGGAGGGGCTGGAGCCGTCCCACCAAAAGGAGCTGCGCGACTGCCTGGTGGAGGGGCTGACCCGCGCGGACTGCCTGCTGCCCCCGGCGGCGCAGGAGCGCCACGTTCGCGCCGCAGCCACGGTCCACGAGCGCAACTACTGGCGCTGCATGAAGAAGATCGGCGGGATGCTGCGGGGGAAGGGAAAATAAAGGAACGCCGGGCGGCGCGTTGCGCCGCCCGTACGGCAGGGGGACGGTTTTGACATCTGGGACGGTTCTTATTGTCGTCTTTTCATTGACGCAAATATGCTGACATTTAGAATCGTCCCAGCTGTCATAGATGTGAACAGTATGCTGGCAACGAAGCCACACCGAAATCGTGTAGCTTTATTGATGGGGCACTCTGTTCACATCTAAAATGAACCCCTTTTCGGTAGACGAGGGTTCACTCAAAAATGAAAGAGAAGCCCGTGTTTTCAGGGCTTCTCCGATTTGGTGGTCGCAAACAGGACTCGAACCTGTGACCCCATCGATGTGAACGATGTGCTCTACCCAGGTGCCCTTTGTACATGATGCGTTTGTGTCATGAGAACCGTCCCCGTGACACCCGACACCCGGAAGCATATCCCCCAATACCAGGCGTATTACACGTTTCGTTTCTGAATGGACTACTATCAGCCGATCCTTCCATGTATGAACCTGCTGATAGTATCTCACATATTGTCACGTAATAATCTACCTTTTTGTTACAATATAGTCAATATATTACGTGACAGTACCTAAACACTACAGCACCGTCCCAGTGTGTTGACATCTCCGATATCACTTATACAATCTAATATCACTAAACACGTATTCTGAGTCCTCGCTTCCTGTATCGTCAGTATAACCACCATTAAATACAATTGTACATTTTCCTTTTAATCCCTTTAGACTAATGTAATAACGTTTCCATGAATCATCAATATCTCTATAATTGTCTGTACACTTCCTTACCATGTTCCCGTCATCATCATAAATATATACACTTGGATGGCCGTGATCTTTTGTTTTCTTGCCATAAAATGACAATATCTCTACATCTGAAACATCCTCAATCGTATATTTCAGTCCAATATAATCTTCATTAAGCAAATAATCAACAAGCGCCATTCCTACAGCATAGTCTCTACGCAAACTCCCATGGCAAATGACGCCTGCTGTCCCTTCATGTTGATTTTCAGACAATTCTGCGTGTGACAATTCAACGCAGGGATTATTACATAAATCCAATAGTATTCCCTCTTTTTTCAAGGAATCAGATTTCCAATAAATCAAATTGCTGTCATCCAATACTGCTCCACTTGACCACACTAAACAGTAATCATTCTCTTCAACATATTTTTGAACATCTCTACATTTCCCCTTTGTCACTACAAAGACTGCCGGTTTTTCATCTTGCATCTGCTTCCAATAATCGTTCATTATTCCAGAGTCAATTGTACCGATAGGAAACTGATACGAATACTGGGTTGCATGGGATCTTTGACTCTCAATATAAAGCACATCATAGTTCCCGTATACAGAGATTTTTTCGTCTTCTGAAGTCCATTCTTGTATTTTTTCGCTGATCTGCATTGTTTGATCTGATATATGTCTGTTTCCCTTGTCGCCATATATTGATGCGGTTTTCTGGAGTTCACTTTCCCATTTTCCAGCGATCAAATAGCAGATCAAAAACCCCATTGTCAGTACTGAAGCAACCCCACCGACATTCTTATCTATATTCAGGTAAGAAAACAGAGAGGCGATTGCTGCCACAAAGAGCGGAACCAGTATCATTCCATAATGCGGATAAGTCTGACCGGAAATTGTCATCATAAAAACACTGCACAGTAAGTTTGCTGTCAACAATGCATACATATTGTTTTTCTTTTTAACAAACAGAAATAATGAGCTCGTAAGAGACAGTGTAAATATAAATGTATTGGTAAAAGTAAAAAAGGCATTCCATCTTGAGGGGAATGAAGCACGACCACCTTCAGCTGATGAATACAGAAAATTAAACTTGATATATGCTTTCCAAAAGTTGCTCAGGGAATTGTTTGCCACAAGCCATAATAAAATTGGCAAAACGGAGATAGCAACGCCTATAGTAAACCAAATTATAAATAATGCAACTTTGTCAAATTCTTTTCTAATAATGGTTTGGAAGAAAATCGTTATACAAAACACAACCCATACTACGGCCATATTAACCCTTAACATGATAACACATCCGAGGCAGAAACCACATATTGTTAGTCGCATTTTAGAATAACGGTTATTGATCATATAATCGGAAAAGATGAACAAAGCCGCTGAAATATATGGCATACTGTACTCTTCGACAAGATTGCCACCTTCAAAATACTCAAACAGTATAGTCGATCCAGCAAGCACACAAATTATAGCCTGCCACTTATTGTGCGTCCAGATCTTTGCAGTTTTATACAAAAGAAGGAAGGTGATGAATAAGTTTAGAAACTCAATCGCCCATATTCCGCTTGATTCTGATATAGTCAATCCCAAGTAACAAATAATGTACATGAGTGGGCCCTTATGGTCAAAGGTATCCCGATATGGCATATTGCCATGCTTCATCATCATCGCAATAGTCCTGAAAACACTTGAATCGGTTCCGCTTTCTCCGTTGATCCAAGGATGCAAGGGACTCTCAAACAAGAAAACAAAAGACAATATCAGAAATAAAATAATAACTGCAAATTCGCTAATATAATTATGATCTTCACTGGCAGTTATTTGATCAGGTCTTCTCTTGCTGCTTAAACCTAGCATATTCATGTATCATTCCCCCCTAAAAATAAAAAACTTGCTTGCGATGTAATTTAATATAATCACAACAACATTCATGCCAATTTTGGCAATCATATCATTGATGTGCATTATATCAACAAAAATATACATTCCTGCAAGGTCAATAGCGCCTGTTGCCAATCTACCAAAATAGAAAAGAACAATTTCGCGGATAATTTCCGCTTTCGTTACAGCTTTGCTGTGAAAAACCCATTTTCTATTGGTGAGATAGGCAAATAAAACGGCTAAACTCCATGCTATAACAGAGCTTGCAATCACGGACAAACGAAATATGTGTGCACATATCCAATAAACAATTGTATTAACTACCGTTGTAAGAACTCCGAAAATAACATATGGCACCATATCCCTGTGCTTCTCATAAAAATCCTTAATCCAAGTTTTCACAATTAACACTCCGATTGCTTTGAAGCATTTATTCAATTTCCTTTTTTAATTTGATGAAATCCTTAACTGCTTTGAATCCGATTTTAATTATTCTTTTGACATTGATCGAGTTTACCCCACCCTGCCTTGGTTTGAAGGAGATAGGAATAAACTTGACTCGATCCCCGTTGTAAACAAAATAAGTTGTGAACATGATGTTGGGGATGTTGAAATCCTGTGGAAGCTTATGAATGTACTTTTCAACTAAAGAGCATTTCATCAATCGAAATGGTGCATTTGCATCTCGCAGTCTGACTTTGTTTCCAAAGATTATTCTCAGAAGTAAACACACTGTATTCTCAACCATTTTCCTACTTTTTCCATCACCTCTGACAACTCGTTCACCAATAACCGCATCATAATTATTTCTCTCCCGCCAAAATGCTTCAAATTCCTTCGGATCTGTTTGCCCGTCTGAATCTGTTTGGAAAACAAAATCCGAGCCATGCTCTATTGCATAGCGGTACCCAAAAAGAACAGTTGACCCATGGCCCCCATTTGTCTTCGTTAAAGGAAGCAACAAAGGACGGTCTTCGGCCAACTTTTTTATTATTGAATATGTGTTATCTTTAGAGCCATCATCTATTATAACGAGTTTGGAATCCCCTTCCCCGTATTTTTCGAGAACGGGATACCAATCGTTTACACACTGTTCTATATTCATTTCCTCATTGTAAGCTGGAATAACGATATATAGTTTTTCCATCGTGATCATTTTTCTTCCATCGATGTTTTTTTATTGCTATATACACCGTAATCTATTCTTTACAACACGTGATGGTCGCAACAGGACTCGAACCTGTGACCCCATCGATGTGAACGATGTGCTCTACCAACTGAGCCATGCGACCTTATTTATGTTATCCGATTTTTGGGCTTAACGGTTCATGTCACATCCATGAACACCCATCGCATCGGTTAAGCGCCTGAGTTGATCTTTATGTACTCTGGGCAGTATGTCCTCCCCTACGGGCAGGACTGTCCAACGACGTGATGAGGGAGTGCAACCGCCAAAAGCCTTGCCATTACAGAACTTTTCATGGTATTACTATTCTGCACACCGTGTGCAAATTCCTGCCTGCACACGGGAATGCGTGAAATTTTGCATACGGGTGTGCATGGTGTTTCCGGAAAGAGAATTTGGTGCCTCCAATAACCGAAACCGGCTATTGAAGGCACCAAATTGTATAATGTCCTTATCCGTTCTTCCGCACAGCCAGCGTCGCTGCCTCGCCGTTGATCTTCCAATCCTTGGCATAGGCGTCCGCGGGGGCGTCGCCCTCGCTGATGGCGGTGGCCAGCACGGCGGAGGCGATGGCGTCGGCATTCTTCGCGATCACCGGCGCAAGGGCCTCGGAGGCTTTATAGCTCACGGTGATGCGGTCCACCACGTCGAAGCCGGCCTCCTTGCGCATGGTCTGCAGCTTGGAGATGACCTCGCGCACGAAGCCCTTCTCGATCAGCTCCGGCGTCAGGTTGGTGTCGATGACCACGGTCATGTCGCCCTCGGTCTGGCTGACGAAGCCGCTCTTCTGGGCGGGGGCGATCAGGCAGTCGTCCTTTTCCAGCGCCACCTCGACGGCGTCGATCAGGAACTTCACCAGGCCGTTCTTCTCCAGCGCGTCCACGAAGGCGCTGCCGTCCACGCCCTTCAGGTATTCGCCGATGGCGGGCACAAGCTTGCCGTAGCGTCGGCCCAGGGTGCGCAGCTGGGGCTTGATCTGGTAGGTGGTGAAGGCGCGGGCGTCGTCGATGAATTCGACGTTCTCCACGTTCAGCTCGTCCCGGATCAGCGCCGCGCAGGCGTCGGAGAGCTTCGCGCCCTTCACGTACAGCGTGCTCAGGGCCTGGCGGACCTTGATGTTGGCGGTATTGCGGCAGGCTCGGCCCAGGGTCACGGCCTGGGCGACCTCGTCCATCTCGGCCTCCAGGGTCTTGTCGATCTTCGATTCGTCGCACACCGGGAAGTCGCACAGGTGCACCGACTCCGGCGCGCCGTCCACGACGCTGGCCAGGTTGCGGTACATGGTCTCGGTCATGAAGGGGATGAAGGGCGCGGCCACCTTGCACAGCGTCATCAGCACGGTGTACAGGGTTTCATAGGCGGCCTTCTTGTCGCCGGTCCACTCCTTGCCCCAGAAGCGGGACTTGGAAAGGCGCACGTACCAGTTGGACAGCTCGTCCACGAAGGCCTGGATGGCCCTTGCGCTCTCGGTGATCTTGTAGTCGGCCATGCCCTCGTCCACGGCCTTGACCAGGCTGTTCAAGCGGGAGAGCACCCACCGGTCCATCAGGGTCAGGTCCGCGGGATCGGCCTTGTGCTCGGCGGGCACGTAGTTGTCGATGCTGGCGTACATGCAGAAGAAGGCGTAGGTGTTCCACAGGGTACCCATGAACTTCGACTGCATCTCGCTGACCAGCTCGCCGGAGAAGCGGGTGGGCAGCCAGGGCGCGCCGTTGGCGTAGAAGTACCAGCGCACGGCGTCCGCGCCCTGCTTGTCCAGCACGTCCCAGGGGTTGACCACGTTGCCCAGGTGCTTGGACATCTTCTTGCCCTCGGCGTCCTGCACATGGCCCATGACCACGCAGTTCCGGAAGGGGCTGCAATCGAACAGCAGCGTGGAAATCGCCATCAGCGTGTAGAACCAGCCGCGGGTCTGGTCGATGGCCTCGGAGATGAAGTTGGCCGGGAAGTTGGCCTCGAACATCTCTTTATTTTCAAAGGGATAGTGCCACTGGGCGAAGGGCATGGAGCCGGAATCGTACCAGCAGTCGATGACCTCGGGGGTGCGCTTCATCTCGCCGCCGCAGCCGGGGCAGGTGAGCGTCACCGCGTCGATGTAGGGGCGGTGCAGCTCAATGTCGTCGGGCACGTCCTTGCCCATTTCCTTCAATTCGGCGCGGGAGCCGATCACGTGGATCTTTCCGCAGTCCTTGCAGATCCACACCGGCAGCGGGGTGCCCCAGTAGCGCTCGCGGGAAAGGCCCCAGTCGATCACGTTCTCCAGGAAGTTGCCGAAGCGGCCCTCCCGGATGTTGTCCGGGTACCAGTTCACGGTGCGGTTGTTGGCCACCAGCCGGTCGCGCACGGCGGTCATGCGGATGAACCAGGTGCTGCGGGCGTAGTAGATCAGCGGGGTGTCGCAGCGCCAGCAGAAGGGATAGTCGTGGGTGAAGTAAGGCGCGTCCACCAGCTTGCCTTCCTTCTCCAGCCACTCCAGGATCATCGGGTCGGCCTTCTTCACGAACACGCCGGGCCAGTAGGTTTCCTTCGTCATCTCGCCCTTGGCGTCCACCAGCTGGAGGAAGGGGATGTGGTTCTCCCGGCCCACCCGGGCGTCGTCCTCGCCGAAGGCGGGGGCCTGGTGCACCACGCCGGTGCCGTCGGACATGGTGACGTAGTCGTCGCACACCACGGTCCAGGCGTTCTCGGCGTTCTCCGCGCCCTCGATGGCGGCCTTCTGGAAGTCGAACAGCGGCTCGTAGCGCAGGCCCTTCAGGTCGCTTCCGGGGAAGGTGGTCTTGTTAGCGACTTCGACACCCTCGCCCAGCACCTTTTCGATCAGTGCGTCGCCCATGATGACGGTGCGGCCGTCGTAGTCGAACCTCGCGTAAGTCTCGTCGGGATTCACGCACAGCGCCACGTTGCTGGGCAGCGTCCAGGGGGTGGTGGTCCAGGCATAGATGTAGGTGTTCTCCTGATCCTTCACCTTGAACCTGACCACGGCGGAGCGCTCCTTGACCTCCTTGTAGCCCTGGGAGACCTCGTGGCTGGACAGGGCGGTGCCGCAGCGGGGGCAGTAGGGCACCACCTTGTGGCCCTTGTACAGCAAGCCCTTGTCGGCCACCTGCTTCAGGCTCCACCACACCGATTCGATGTAGTTGTTGTCGTAGGTGATGTAGGGGTTTTCCATGTCGGCCCAGAAGCCCACGCGCTCGGACATGCGCTCCCATTCGCCCTTGTATTTCCAGACGCTCTTCTTGCACTCCTGGATGAAGGGCTCGATGCCGTACTCCTCGATCTGCTCCTTGCCGTCCAGGCCCAGCAGCTTTTCCACCTCCAGCTCCACCGGCAGGCCGTGGGTGTCCCAGCCCGCCTTGCGGGTGACCAGCTGGCCCTTCATCGTGTGGTAGCGGGGCAGCAGGTCCTTGATGGCGCGGGTCTCGATGTGGCCGATATGGGGCTTGCCGTTGGCGGTCGGCGGGCCGTCGTAGAAGGACCAGACCTGCTGGCCCTCCCGGTTCTTCATGGATTTCCGGAAGATGTCGTTGTCGTTCCAGAACTTGATGACTTCCTTTTCACGCGCCAGGAAATCCAGCGCTGTGGAGACCTTTTCGATCATCCGTGTGTTCCTCCCCGTAAAAAATTACGCGCCTCTCATCCCCTTGGGACGAAGGCGCTTCGCGGTACCACCCAGGTTGGCATATACGCATATATGCCCACTCGCTCGCGCTGTAACGGGCGCGCCCGACGGAGCCTACTGCCGCATGGCGCGGGTTCGGTCCGCTGCTCCGGGAGGATGCCCCACGGCCCCGGCCTCCGGACTTTCACCATCCTCCGGCTCGCTGCGCGCCTGATGACTGTGGGCGGTTCCCTTCTCAGCATGCTTATACCCTCTTATTATACCCGATTTCAGGATTTTGTAAATGCCCCGGGCGGGATTCAATGTCGATTTTACTTTCACAAAACAAAAACAGACCCGCCGCCCTGTTTCATTGTGCTATAATGATAAAGTGTTTTATGCGTATAATGTAGGACAAATCTGTAATGATAACCGCCGAGGGGGAGACGTCATTGGATCTGTTTAAGAAATGCTATAGCTATTCGCTGGCCAACGAGCTGCGGGAAAAGGGCATCTATCCCTACTTCCACGCGCTGGAGACCCGCCAGGACACCGAGGTCATCATGGAGGGCAAGCGCCGCATTATGCTGGGCAGTAACAACTATCTGGGCCTGACCACCTGCCCCGAGGTTCAGGAGGCGGGTCTGAAGGCGCTGGAGCAGTACGGCACCGGCTGCAGCGGCTCCCGCTTTCTGAACGGCACGCTGAAGCTGCACCTGGAGCTGGAGGACGAGCTGGCGCAATTCCTGCACAAGGAGGCCTGCTGCACCTTCTCCACCGGCTTTCAGAGCAACCTGGGCATCATCAGCGCCATCGTGGGCCACGGCGACTACGTGATCTGCGACAAGGAGAACCACGCCTCCATCTACGACGGCTGCAAGCTGAGCTACGGCCGGATGCTGACCTATGGCCACAGCAACATGGAGGAGCTGGAGATCCAGCTGAAGAAGGTACCCGAGAGCGCGGGCTGCCTGATCGTCACCGACGGCGTGTTCAGCATGGGCGGCGACATCTGCAAGCTGCCCGAGATCGTGAAGCTGGCCAGGCAGTACGGCGCGCGGGTCATGGTGGACGACGCCCACGGCCTGGGCGTGATCGGCGAGGGCGGCCGGGGTACGGCGTCCTACTTCGGCCTGGAGGATGAGGTCGACCTGATCATGGGCACGTTCTCGAAGTCCCTGGCGAGCTTGGGCGGCTATTTGGTGGCCGACGCCACGGTGGTGGACTTCGTGCGCCACAACTCCCGACCGTTCATATTCTCGGCCTCCATCACCCCGGCCAGCGCCGCCATCGCCCTTGCGGCCCTGCGGCACATCGAGGCCCATCCCGAGCTGGTGAAGCGGCTTTCAAGCCTGTCCGCCTACATGCGCAGGGGCCTGAAGGAACGGGGCATACCGATCATCGAGGCCGAGACGCCCATCATTCCCATCTACACCTACACCGCCGAGGCCACGCTGCTGCGGGCGCGCCAGCTGTACGAGGCCGGCGTGTACGTCAACCCCGTGCTGCCCCCCGCCACGCCCCCGGAGCTGTGCCTGCTGCGCACCAGCTACATGGCGTCCCTCAACGAAAAGCTGCTGGATGAGGCCCTGGACATCTTCGGAAAGGTGTTCGCCACGCCGGCGGAATGATGTTGCTGGACAGGCGATTTGTCGCGTTGCGACAAATCAGAAGGGCGTTAGTCAGAATATGGGGTGACGGACTCCTTCCGGCCCCTACGGGGCCACCTCCCTCTGAGAGGGAGGCTTTGGGGAAGTGCTGGAAACAGGGCCTTTTTAAGGCTCCCTCCCAGAGGGAGCTGTCAGCCGCAGGCTGACTGAGGGAGTCATCACCCTACTTCCCGACTAACACCAT
>JAFWEL010000080.1 GCA_017512905.1 Clostridia bacterium | reverse complement strand
TCCTTCATCGCATCGGTCTTCTTCCACGGCATCTTCGGCACCCCCTTGTGCCGATTCTACCAGAAAGTCTTACCTATGTGCTGACACAAACCCTTACCTTTGTCCTGAAGCTTTCTATTACCGATGTCCTGAAACTGGACATCCTTCGTTAATTTCCGATCCGGTCATTGAATTTTTAGCCATCAGAGAAAGTATCATTGCGTTGGTCATTTTCCCGACTTCGTCAGAAAGAGACAATGCTCTGGCTATGTCTTTCTCCACAAGGTATCATAGCTTTACGCAGATAAGGCATTGTGTCAGAAGCTCTGCATTGGAGCCACGCGCCGTGTAGAGGTAATTTATAAATTCCCTGGTCGTGTTTCTGGCCTGACCCTCCGCAATATTGGGGGGAATAGAAATGGCAGCCCTTCTCATCTGATCGGACAGCCCATATGTTTCTTCTTTGGGAAGCAGTTAAACGATACGATAGATCTCTGCCACCAGGTCCATCGCCTTCTGCCAGACAAGCAATTCCTTATAGCTGTTTATCATACGCTCCATCCCTTTTGTGCGTATTTGGTATTCAGTGATTGGTATTTAGCGGCAAGCAGACCGGCTATTCACTAAATACTAAATACCAGTAAATACTCTCATTCGCTCGCCACCAGCCTCGTATACGCCCCTCCAAGCGCCATCAGCTCCTTGTGTGTGCCGCGCTCAACCACCACGCCCTTTTCCAGCACGATGATCTCGTCGCAATCGCGGATGGTGGACAAACGGTGGGCGATGACGATGGAGGTGATGCCCCTGTCGCGGATGGCGCGGACCACGTCATATTCGGTCTTGGCATCCAGGGCGCTGGTGGCCTCGTCCAGTATGATGACGGAGGGGTCCTGGGCCAGCACCCGGGCGATCTCCAGCCGCTGGCGCTGCCCGCCGGACAGGTCGCGGCCGTTCTCGGTCAGCATGGCCTGGTAGCCGCCCTGGCGTTGCATGATGTCCTCGTGCAGCTGGGCGTCCCTCGCGGCCAGGATCACCTCGAAATCCTCGATGGACCTGTCCCACATGCGGATGTTGTTGGCGATGGTATCCTCGAAGAGTATGATGTCCTGGTCCACCACGGCCACCGACCCGGTGAACACCGCCCGGGGAATTTCCCCGATGGCCTTGCCGTCAAACAGGATCTCCCCCTCCCAGGGCTGGTACAGGCCGGAGATCAGCTTGGAGATGGTGGACTTGCCGCTGCCGCTGCCGCCCACGATGGCCACCTTGCTTCCGGGCCGGATGTCCAGGGAGAAGTCCTGCACCACCGGGTTGCCCAGCGGGGAATAGCCGAAGGTGACGTGCTTCAGCTCCACGTGGCCCTTCAACTTAGTGAAGTCCGCATCGGCGTCGGCGGGGGTCTCACGCACGTAGGGGTCGTCGGGATACTGCATCACGTCCTCCACCCGCTCCATGTCGGTGCGCAGCTCCTGGATGGTCTGGCCCGCCTCGATCAGCGTGCGGGCCGGCTCCATGAACGAGGTCAGGAACCCCTGGAACACAGCGATCATGCCCAGGGTAAAGTGGCCGTCCATGGCGAACAGCACTCCAAAGAACAGCACCGCGTAGTTCGCTGCCATGCCAATGAAGGCGGGGATGATGCCCATGGTGGCGCTCATGTGGGAGAATTTCACGGTCTGGGTGTTCACCGAGGCCTGGTAGCCGGCCCAGCGGCGGAAGAAGCCCGCCTCGGCCCCGGCGGCGCGGATGGTCTCGGTCATGCTGATGCCCGCCAGCGTGGCGGAGGCCAGCTTGCCCTCGTCCCGCAGCTGCACCCGGGTCAGGTTCACCCGCTTTTCGGAGATGATCCGGGCCATCACCAGGTTCACCAGCACCGACGCCAGCCCGATCAGCGTCAGAAACGGGCTGTAGCGCAGCATCAGCACCAGGTAAAACAGCATCATCACGGTATTCAGCGCCAGCGGAGCCAGCGTGTTCACGATGGCGGCGGAAATGCTGCCGTTGGATGCCTGGCGCTGCAATATATCGCCGGTCAGCCGCTGGGAGAAGAACGCCATGGGCAGGCGCATCACCTTCCACATGTAGGTGGTGCTGCCCATCACGGCCATCTTGCCGTCGATGCGCAGGCTGTAGACCCGCTGGACCCACTCCACCACCAGCTGTAGCACACACAGTATCGCCATCACCGCGATGAACGGGTTCAGCCAGGTCGCGTCCCGCCCGGGCAGCAGCCGGTCGTAGAAGATGCGGGACATCACCGGGTTGATGAGCTCGAACAGGTAGGTGATGATCGTGGTCAGCGCCACGAACGCCGCTGCCGCGCCGGCGCCCTTCAGCCGCCGCCGGGCGTATTCCAGCATGCTCTTGCGCTTGCCCGAGGGCACGAAGCCCTCGCCGGGGGCCACCGTGATGCAGACCCCGGTGAAGCCCTCGTCGAACTGCTCCATGCTCAGCTTCACCACGCCCCGGGCCGGGTCGTTCAATATGGCCTTGTTGCCCTTGAACCCGTCCAGCACCACAAAGTGGTCGAAATTCCAATGGATGATGCAGGGGAAGGTGGCGTTTTCCCGCAGCGCGTCCAGCTCCATGCGGTAGCCGTGGACCTCGAAGCCGTAGTGCCGCGCCGCCAGCATCACGTTTTTCGCGTTGGAGCCGTCCCTCGACACGCCGCAATCCAGGCGCACCTGCTCCAGGGGCACCCACTTGCCATAGTAGGCCATCACCATGGCCAGGCAGGCCGCGCCGCACTCCAGCGCCTCCATCTGCATGACCACCGGCACCTTCGCCACGCCCTTCTTCAGGGGCTGCGTGTTATTCTTTTTCAACATCGGTATTTACTCCATCGTCGTCTTACCCTGTGACGGCAGATTGCCGCAAACATCGCCTGCGTCCGGCCGGTCCGCTCATTCCTCGTCCGACCGTCTGAACAGGAAGCTGATCGGGGTGACGGTCTCGGTGACAATCTTGACGTCATGGGTGCCCGGGGCCAGCTTCTCCCCGTCCTCCGGCAGCTCCGCCAGCACCTGCAGCGCGTTCTCCGCCTGGAAAATCATGTCGACCTTCGCCTCCCGGTCCGCCACCCGCACCACCATGCCCGGCGACACCAGCGATTTCTGGGAAAGGGGCAACTCGATCTGCAGCAGCAGGCCGTCCTCTTCCACGGTCGCCTGCCCTGGGATCGTGGATTCCACGTTCACCAGCGCCGACGATATGATCAGCCCCGCCAGCAGCAGGATCACCGCCGCCAGCACCATCCACGTTCCCGGCGTCGTGACCCGCATGTAATCCTGCAGCTGCTCCGGCGAAGCGATACGCTCCACGCTCTTCTCACGAAAGACCTGCTTTTCCATAATGATTCCTCCTGTTTGAGAGTCGGAAATTCTGATTTATCGAGCTCAGCTCGATAAATCAGAATTTTTCACGGTATCCGCTCAAAATCCCCCAGTCCCCGGAAGATCCGGGTCAGGGTGAACCTGATTCGCTCCTTCAATCCCAACGCGTCCCTGAACCGCCGGTACGCCCTCAGGCCCGCGTCGATGTGCTCCCGCTTCAGGGGCTGCCGGCCATAGCTGGCGTCGGACACGGCCTCGGCGAATTCGGCGAAATCCCCGCTCTTCAGCTGCTCCGACACCCGTCCGGCAAAGGCCACTGGGGGCTCGCCACCCATGGGAGCCTGGCCCAGGTGGGCCAGCACCGTCAGGTTGGCGCGGTACAGTATCATCGCCGCCTCCGGATAGCCGCGCACCGCGCCGCACAGCGCGGCGGGGTCGCTCAGCCGCAGGCGCTTGCGCACCCAGCGGACGGCCGCCACCGTAAGCGCCGCCAGCGCCAGCAGGAGCAGCAGCCACCACGGCCCGCCCCGGCGCGCCCCCTCCGGCGGGGTTGCGCTGTCGTCCTCGGGAGGATCGGCGTCCTCCGGCGCGTCATCGGGCACGTCCTGGGCCCCGGGGTCCTCCCCCGGCTCGGGCGTGGGCGTGTCCTCCGGTTCCTCCGGCGGCAGGCCGCCGTCCGGCTCCGGGCTGGGGGTGGGCGCGTCCCCGGCGGGATTGTAATCGCCGTCGCTGCCCAGGCCGCCGCCCCCGGCAAAGTCGTCGCCGGTGCCCGCGTCCCCCGTATCCGGGGTCTGGGGCGTCACACCCGAACCGCTGGTACCGCCGGTGGCATCGAAGGGAATCCAGCCCACGCCCCTGAAGTACACCTCGCACCAGGCGTGGGCGTTCTCGCCGGTGAGCACCTCCACGCCGGGGCGGGCCAGGTAGCCCTCCACATACCGGGTGGGCAGGCCCGCCATGCGCCCCATCACGGCCATGGCCGAGGCGTAATAGCTGCAATAGCCCTCCCGGGTGTCCAGCAGGAAGTGGGACACGAAGTCCCGGCCCCTGGGCGGCATGTCGGGCTGGAGGGTGTAGCGCATGTTCCCACGGAGGTAGTTCATGATAGCCACGGCCCGGTCGAAGGGGTTCTCCGTCCCCTCGATGGCCCGCATGGTCAGCGTGTACACCCCACCGTCGATGCCCTCGGGCAGGTGGATATGCTGCTCCAGGATATCCTGCCAGCGGTCATCCGCCGCACCTTCACCGTCGATCACCGCCTGCCGCAGGGCCTCGTTCAGCTCCGGCAGCAGCGCCCGGAGGCGATAGCTGTCCCCCCGCTGTACATCCCGGGACAGGAACACCTCGCCGGCGGTGTTGTAGTACACGGCGGTGGACAGGTCCATCTGGAAGCCGTCCATCATCCCGGGCACGAACAGCGTGGACGTGCCCTTCGACAGCATCTCCACCGACACGTCCGTGCGCAGGATCGCGTCGTCCAACGCCACCTGTGGGGAAAACAGCCGCTCACGGGTGGTCCGGTGGGTCATGTCGTAGTACAAAAACCGGCTCTTGGGCACGGTGTCCACCCAACTGTAGCCGGTGTAGGCCGTGCGAATCGCGCCCCGCAGCAGTGCGTCGGCGTCGGTGTGCACCCGCATCACCGGATCGGTGTGGGGCTGGGCCGGACCGCCCAGCATCGACACCACCGCGTCCCCCACCTCGCCGGCGTGGTCGTAGCCCTCCTCGTTGATGGAAAAGGCGATGCGCTCGTGGGTGAAGCGGAAATACTGCTCGAACATGCCCCGAACCCTCTCGGCGGCATCCGCCAGGGGCTTCCAGGTCAGCCGGTCCCCCGGTACCAGCGCCACCGCGATGGCCAGCGCCACCGCCGCCGGCACCAGCACACGCAGGGCCTTGTAATCCCGCTGTACGCCGCCGGTCAGCGCGAAAGCCGCCGCAGCAGCGATCAGTCCCGGCACCGCCGCGCCCAGCGACGCCGATTCCGACATCGCGTGGCAGGCCACCAGCACCCCCAGCAGCAGCACGATGGACACGCTGACGAACTCGCTGTGGTTCAGCAGGGCGAAGAACAGCACCCCGAAGGTGAATCCCGCGCAGGTCAGCAGCAGCCTGCCACCCTCAGCCGCCCTTGCCGCGTCTGCGGGCTGCCCCGCCCAGGACGCGAACAGTGCCTTCAGTCCGGTCAGCCCCGCCCCATGGGTAGCCAGGTATACCCCCGCCACCGCCACAAACCCCAGCGACGCCAGCACGGCGCCGCCGGTCAGCGTGCCCGACACGCACAGTGCCACCGCCGCGAAGGCCGCGCCATACAGCGCTGCCGTACTCACCGCCACGCCCAGCGCCGAAGCCGCCACCGCCGTCGCGCTTCCTGCGAACAGCAGCGCCAGCACCGCCGCGATCAGCCCGCGCTCCAGCCGGGATCTGTTGGTCAGGTTCTTGTTGCTCATGCCGATGCCTGTATTACAACCTTTCGTCTGTGGAATGAGGGGACGGTTCCTTATTCCACTTTTTCAGATCATCAAGATGGAATAAGGAACCGTCCCCTCATTCCAAAGTCCACGGGTCCAACCGCTCAGCCATCACGCCGCCCATCTTCAGCCGTTCGATCATCGCCATGCTCTCCTCCCGGTCGTCGTCGGACACCCATACCAGCCGCGTCGCCACGCCGGATTGCTGCATCCGAAGGGCGATGTCGGCGATGCGGGTGGTCAGCCGCGCCGTCACGAGCACCGCGCCGCCGGTGCGTTGGAACCGCCCCAGCATCAGCGTCAGCACCTGCTCGAAGCCGTAGGGGCTGTCAAAGGCGCAGCGCAGCATGGCGTCGGCAAAGGCGGGCAGGTCGGCGGGGAACTGCCCCGCGATCTCACTGGGCCGCGCCCCCACCAGGGGCATGCGCACGGGGTCGCCGGCCCTCAGCTGGGCCTGGGCCGCCCCCAGCGCCGCCTCGCAGACGCAGTCCTCCAGGGTCAGCTGCATGTCCCGCAGGGCTGTCACCTGCTGCAGATCGGGGATGACGAGGGTGTCAGGCCGCGCCGTCTCCTCGTAGGTGCGCACCAGCAGCTCCCGCTTGCGCAGCGACAGCTTCCAGTGTACCTTTTTCAGCTCGTCTCCCTCCTGCCAGGCCCGAACGTCCGAGGGCGAGGCGTTGTCCTCCGCCGCCCGCCGGATTACCCGCGGGCCCTGGTCGGCGCTGTTCAGCCGCAGGGGACTCGCCGCCCGGGCCTTGGGGACGACCTCCAGCCTGACCAGCCGCAGCCCCGGCCGCCGGCCCAGGGTCACCAGCCCGAAGGCGTCGGTGACGCTCAGCCGCGCCACACCCACCTCGTATACCCCCCGATGGGGGCATTCGATCACCTGGCGGAAGGTGCGCCGGGCAAAGGGCGGGCAGGAGACGTTCACCTCCTGGTTGGGCGCGTAGGCCGAGGGCACACTCAGCCGCACCCGTATCGCCGCCACCGGCAGCGGACAGGCGTGGCGCACGGTGAACACCGCCGGGATGCGCTCGCCCCGCTCCACCCGGGTCGCCACCCCCTTCAGCGTCACCCGCAGCGTAACCAGCGTCCACAGCACGGCAACAAAGCCCAGCAGCAGCATCGCCAGCAGGGCGTAAAACACCAGGTAGTAAAGCCGCGTGCCCGTGCTCAGCCCCGCCGCCAGCATCGCCAGCATTACCAGGGCATAGCCCGCGAGACGGGGGCAGAGTAGTGTCATAAGAACCTCGTTTATTGGAGAACTTAATCATCAGAGTCCAGAGTCTAGCGACAGTTGACCCCCGACACCTGTTGAATATCAGAATTCCGTCAGGATTTCATCCTGATCTCAACTCTAATCTCTCAACGCTTTGTATGAGCAGCTTCACTGCCCTTTGACCTTCACCGGCACCTGCACATTCCCCATCACATTGCCCAGCACCCTTTGGGCGGTCATGTTGCGCATACGCGCCTCGGGGGAAAGCACCAGCCTGTGGGCCAGCACGGGCTCGGCCATGCGCTGCACGTCCTCGGGCTTGACGAAATCCCGCCCGTCCAGCAGGGCGTTGGCCTGGGCAGCCCGCAGCAGGGAAATCGCCCCGCGGGTGGACACCCCCAGCTGCAACGCCCCGCTCTTTCGCGTGGCAGCAGCGATGGCGGAGACGTACACCCGCAGCTCCTTCGCCGCGTACACCTTCTCCACCTCCTCCTGCAATCGCAGGATGTCGGCGCTGTTGCAGATGGGCTTCAGCTCCTCCATGGGCCGTTGGCCGGTGGTGTAGCGCTCCAGGATCTCCGCCTCCTCCTGGGGCGTGGGATAGCCGATGGCCACCCGCATGAAGAAGCGGTCCAGCTGGGCCTCGGGCAGCGGATAGGTGCCCACGAAGTCCACCGGATTCTGGGTGGCCAGCACGATGAAGGGCCGGGGCATGGCGTAGGTCACGCCGTCCACCGACACCTGGCCCTCCTCCATCACCTCCAACAGCGACGACTGGGTCTTGGGCGAGGTGCGGTTGATCTCGTCCGCCAGCACGATCTGGCTCATGATCATGCCCGGGCGGTATTCCAGCTCGCCGGTCTTGAAGTTGGCGATGGAAAAGCCGGTGATGTCGCTGGGGGTGATGTCCGGGGTAAACTGGATGCGCTTGAACGAGCAGTCCAGCGACCGCGCCAGCGCGCTGGCCAAGGTGGTCTTGCCCACCCCGGGCACGTCCTCGATCAGCACGTGGCCCCGGCAGAGTATGGCCACCATCATCAGCTGTATGGCGTCCTCCTTGCCCACGATGACCTTGCCCACGTTCTTCGTCAGCAGCTGGGCGAAACGCTGTGTAACCTGCATAGGTTGACCTCTTTCTTTGTCGCGTTGAGGGATAAATTCTGATTTGTCGCAACGCGACAAATCAGAATTGCCTTTCTCCCTACATATCCAATGATAGTATACCTTTTTACTCCCCGATTTACAAGAAGAACTGTCCAAAACCCCATCTATGTGCTATAATATTAAACGGGAAGTCGCAATTCCGCCGGGTTTAAGCCCCGGTCGGCAAGCCTCCCCTGCAAGAGAATGTCATCAACTTAAGGAATCGTACTATAACTGCACAACATAATACGCGCCGTAGCGGCGGCCCTAAAGGACTAACTTCGTGTCGCAATTTGCCGCCACAGAAGATGCCACGGCGACTGATAGTCGCCGCTACGGAGGTCCTGACGCTTGTTGTGAATTCTTTTCCCATTACAGCTTTTGCTAAGTTGATGACATTGCCTGCAAGGGGAGGTGGCCCCTCAGGGGCCGGAGGGGTTCCACTCTGTAACATGGAGGCGTCGCCATGATCGCGGGCATCGGGCTGGACCTGTGTAAAATCGAGCGGATGAAGAAGGCCATCGAACGGCCCCGCTTTGTGGAGCGGGTGTTCACCGCCGCAGAGGCTGAACGCATCCGCGCCGCCTCCGAAATCCGGCGGGCAGAGATCGCCGCGGGGCTGTTCGCCGCCAAGGAGGCCGTGTCAAAAGCCCTGGGTACCGGCCTCGCGGGCATCGGCACCGCCGAGATTGAAATCACCCCCGACGCCGCCGGCCGCCCCCGCTGCGCCCTGTCCGGCAAGGCCCACGACCGCGCCCGCGCCCTATGCGGCGAAGGCTACACCGTCTGGGTGTCCATCACCCACGAGGCCGGCGTAGCCGCGGCGACAGCGATATTAGAATCAGCGTAGCTGTTCGGTTGTAAAAAAATTCTGATTTGTCGCAACGCGACAAATCAGAATTTGCATCACGATTTAAGAGAGGTACCTATGAAGCCACTCATCACCCCGTCACAGATGCGCGCCATGGAGCAGCGCTACTTCGCCGAAACCGGCACCCCCTCCATCGACCTGATGGAGCGGGCCGCCCGGTGCCTGAACGTGGCCATCGCCCGCCACTACAAGCTGGAGCGGAGGGTGTACTTCGCCTGCGGTCCCGGCGGCAACGGCGGCGACGGCTATGCCTGCGCCCGGATGTACGCGAAGATCGGCGGCAGATGCGCCCTGTTTTCCGCTGCCCCGCCGAAGACCCCGGACGCCATCGCAAACCGGGAGCGGGCCCTGGCCATGGGCATCCCGGAGCTGGCCCCCGACGCCGACGTCCCCGCCCCGGAAATCTGGGTGGACGCCCTGTACGGCACGGGCCTGTCCCGGGCCCCCGAGGGTCCCGCGGCTTCGTTGATCCGGCGCATGAACGCCGACCGCCGTATGGGCGCGAAGCTGGTGGCTGTTGACATCCCCTCGGGGCTGAACGGCATGACCGGCGCGGCCTTCGACCCCTGCGTGGAGGCCGATCTGACCGTCACCTTCCAGTTTGAAAAGACAGGTCACGCCCTGGCCGACGGCCTGGACCGGTGCGGCGAAATCGAGGTCGAGGACATCGGCATCCCCGAATCCTTCTTCCCCGAGGCCATGGCGCGGCTCATGGAACCGGCGGACGTCGCCGCGCTGCTGCCCCGCAAGCCCCGCAACGCCCACAAGGGCAGCAACGGCCACGCCCTGATCGTGGCAGGCTCGGTGGGCATGGCGGGGGCGGCCTCCCTCTGCGCCCGCTCGGCGCTGCGCTCGGGGGTCGGACTGGTGACGGTCGCCTGCCCGGCGTCCATCGTGCCCATCGTCCAGACGCTGGCTCCCTGCGCCATGGCGATACCGCTTCCGGAGGCTGGCGGCGCCATCGCCCCGGAAGCGGTGGAGGTCCTGAAACCGGCGCTGGCGGGCAAGCACGCCCTGGCCTGTGGCTGTGGGCTGTCCCGCCGGGCCGCGCCCGGGGTGCTGAAGCTGCTGCTGGAGAGCGGCATCCCCGCGCTGTTCGACGCCGACGGGCTGAACCTGATCGCGGCGGACGACGCCCTGAGGGGCCTGCTGCGCCCCCACCACCTGATCACCCCCCACCCCGGCGAGGCGGCGCGGCTGCTGAATCGGCCCGTCGCCGACCCGCTGGCCGACGCCCTGGCCCTCTCCGGCCTGGGCTGTCAGGCGCTGTTGAAGGGCGCAACCACGGTCATACCCGTGGACGGTGTGCCCTGGCTCAGCGCCAGCGGATGCGCGGGCATGGCCAAGGGCGGCAGCGGCGATGTGCTGACGGGCCTCGCCGTCGGCCTGATGGCCCAGTGCGCCGCCCCGGGCACATCCCTCACCGGCGCGGCCCTGGCAAAATGCGCCGCCGCCGCCAGTGAGATCCACGGCCGCGCCGGCGAGCTGGCCCAGGCGAAGCTGGGCGTCCGGGGCATGTGCGCCTCGGACCTGGTGGACGCCCTGCCGGAGGCGATGAATTCATATGCATAGCCTCTGCCGCGCCCTCCGCACGGCGGCGACGGCGGCGCTGCCCGCGGGGGCCTTCCTGCGCCGGGATCGGGGGGACGCCCTGTTCATCACCAACGCCCCCCGGCTCGAGCCCCTCACGGACTGGTCCATACCGCTGGCCGGGGCCGGTTTTCACTGTACCGGGACCGACGGCCTGCTGCGGCTGTGGCCCGCGGAAGACTGGCTGACCCGCCTGGAGGACGCGTCCCCCGACCCTCCGGACGACCTGTGCCGCACTTTATTCCGCTTCCGGAGCCTCCCCCCGGACGGCGAAAGCCTGAAGCTGTTCGCCCGGGGCCTGCGCTGCCTGGACGGCGGCGAGGGCGCGGCTGGCTTCGACCGGCGGCTGCGCCAGCGGGCGGCAGTGTGCCTGCGAATGAACGCCCTGAACCCCGACGATCCCCCCCGCGGCGGCGGCCTGTACGCCTGTGCGCTGCTCGACCATGAACTGGAGGTGCAATACCGATGAAACTGAGATGGCTCGGCCACTCCTGCTTTGAACTGACGCTGCCCGGCGGCGTCATCGTCACCGACCCCTACGACGACACCGTGGGCTATCCCCCGCTCCGCGTCCGCGCCGACGCGGTCCTGTCCAGCCACGGCCACTTCGACCACAACTACTTTCAGGCCGTGGAGGGCGACCCCGCGATCCTGAACACCCCCGGCGTCCATGAGGCCTGCGGCGCGAGGATCACCGCCGTGTCCGCCTTCCACGACGACGCCCGGGGCGCGAAGCGGGGCGATAACCTGATCCACCTGATCGAGGCCGAGGGCCTGCGCATCGCCCACCTGGGCGACCTGGGCCACCAGCCCGACACCGACGAACAGCGGGCAGCCCTGTCGAACCTTGACGTGATGCTGATCCCCATCGGCGGCACCTTCACCATCACCACCCCCGAGGCGGTGAAGCTGATCGACACCTTCAAGCCCCGCTGCGCCATCGCCATGCACTTTCGCAACCGCTGCTGCCACTTCAACATCACTGATGAAGCCGAATTTGTCCGCCTCACCGGCGCGAAAGCACTGCCCAACGCGGTCGAAATCACCAAGGACGCCCCGACGGGCTGCTGTGTGATGGAGATTTGAAATTCTGATTTATCGAGCCCTGCTCGATAAATCAGAATTTACTCCTCATTTCCCTCGGCCCAGCCCTTGCTGCGCTCCACGGCCCTGTGCCAGTGGTGCAGCAGGGTGTTGCGCTGCTTTTCATCCATACCGGGAGTAAACGCCCGGTCCACGGCCTGCAGGCCCTTCAAATCCCGGTCGTTCCACAGCCCCACGGCCCGCCCGGCCAGCATGGCCGCGCCCATGGCGGTGGTCTCGATCACGGTGGGCCGGATCACCTGGGCGTTCATCACGTCCGCCTGGAACTGCATCAGGAAGTTGTTGGCGCTGGCCCCGCCGTCCACCCGCAGGGCGACGGTGTCGATGCCGGCGTCGGATTCCATGGCCTCGATCACATCCACCGACTGGTAGGCGATGGATTCCAGCGCGGCCCGCACGATGTGGGCGCGGTTCGCGCCGCGGGTCAGACCCACCAGCGTGCCCCGACTGTACATGTCCCAATGGGGCGCGCCCAGGCCGGTGAAAGCGGGCACGAAGTAGACCCCGCCGTTGTCCGGCACCTCCAGGGCCACGGGCTCGGTCTCGGCGGCGGACTGCACCAGCTTCAGCTCGTCCCGCAGCCACTGGACCACCGCGCCGCCCACGAACACGCTGCCCTCCAGGGCGTAGACGGGCTTGCCGTCCATGCGCCAGCCGATGGTGGTAATCAGGTTGTGGGTGGAATGCACCGGGGACTCACCGGTGTTCATCAGCACAAAGCAGCCCGTGCCGTAGGTGTTCTTGCACATGCCCTGGGTGAAGCAGCCCTGGCCGAACAGCGCCGCGTGCTGGTCGCCCGCCATGGCCGCCAGCGGGATCTCCCGACCCAGTATGGCCTTGTCCAGCATCCCCACCACCTTGGAGCTGTCCACCACCTCAGGCAGCAGCGCCTCGGGAATATCCATGGCGCGAAGCAGGTCGTCGTCCCAGCGCTGGGCGTAGATGTTGTACAGCATCGTGCGGGAGGCGTTGGTGGCATCCGTCACGTGCACATGGCCGGCGGTCAGGTTCCAGGCCAGGAAACTGTCCACGGTGCCGAAGCAAAGCTCACCCCTCTCCGCCCGCTCCCGGGCGCCGGGAATGCTCTCCAGCATCCATTGCAGCTTCGTGCCGGAAAAATAGGCGTCCGGCACCAGGCCCGTGCGGTCCCGCAGCAGGTTGCCCAGGCCGTCCTGCTTCAGCCGCTCCACCAACGGCGCGGTGCGGCGGCACTGCCACACGATGGCGTTGCCCAGCGGCGCGCCAGTGGCCCGGTCCCACAGCAGCGTGGTCTCCCGCTGGTTGGTGATGCCCACCGCCTCGATGTCCGCCACGTCGATGCCCGCCTTCTCCACCGCCCGCTTCAGCGACGCAATCTGGCTGTCCAGTATGTCCTGGGGCCGGTGCTCCACCCAGCCCGGATGGGGGTAGATCTGGGCAAATTCGATGTTGTGGGACGCCACCATGCGCCCCTTCCCGTCAAACACCACCGCCCGGGAGCTGGTCGTCCCCTGATCCAGCGCAACGATGTACTTCATGTCAAATCCTCCCCATATTGATTTCATTGCCTTTGGCAGTGGGAAATTCCGATGGTGTCAGTCAGGAACCGGGGGATGACTCCCTCTGTCAGCCTGCGGCTGACAGCTCCGCCCGAGGGCATGGCTGCGCATGCCTCGGGGAGGAGGCCTTAAAGAGGCCCTGTTTCACCCGGAGGTATCCGGGAAAGTCCGTCACACCACGTCCTGACTAACGCCATTCTGATTTATCGGGCCGTACCCAATAAATCAGAATGGCTCCACTGCCTCACAATCCAACCTCTTTCACTCCACGCCGCATATCTCATCGATGCGCTTTAGCTCTTCGTCGCTGAAGCGGCAGTTTTGTATGGCCCTGACATTGTCCAGGATCTGCTCGGGCCTGGACGCACCGATGAGCACCGAACAGACGTCGCCGTCCTTCAGTATCCAGGCCAGCGCCATCTCGGCCAGGGTCTGGCCCCGCTCCCGGGCGACGTCGTCGAGGGCGCGGATCTGCTGTAGGCGCGCTTCGGTCAGGCTGTCGGACCTCAGGAAGCGTCCGTCCCGGCCGATGCGGCTATCCGCGGGAATGCCCTTCAGGTAACGATCGGTCAACAGGCCCTGAGCCAGCGGGCTGAAAGCGATGATGCCCATGCCGTTTTCACGGCACCAGGCCTTCACGCCGTCCTGCTCGATGGTACGGTCGAATATGGAATAGCGGCGCTGGTTCACGATCAGCGGGCAGCGCAGCTGGCGCATGATTTCCACCGCCCGGGCGGTCTGCTCCCGGTCGTAATTGGAGATGGCCGCGTACAGCGCCCGGCCGCTCTTGACGATGAAGTTCAGCGCCTCCATGGTCTCCTCCAGCGGGGTCTCCGGGTCCATGCGGTGGTGGTAGAAGATATCCACGTAGTCCAGCCCCAGCCGCTTCAGGCTCTGGTCGCAGCTGGCCACCAGGTACTTCCTGCTGCCCCAGTTGCCGTAGGGGCCGTCCCACATGTCGTAGCCCGCCTTGGAGGCGATCACCAGCTCGTCCCGGTGGGGCTTGAAATCCTCCCGCAGGATGCGGCCGGCGTTGATTTCCGCGCTGCCGGGGACGGGGCCGTAGTTGTTGGCCAGGTCGAACTGGGTGATGCCATTGTCGAAGGCCGTGCGGCACATGGCCTTCATGTTGTCGTAATTGCCGTTGGAGCCGAAGTTGTGCCAGAAGCCCAGCGATACCGCCGGGAATTTCAATCCGCTCCTGCCCACGCGATTGTAGGCCATGGTGTCGTAGCGGCCGCCGTCGGCCCGATAGACGTTCGCGATGTCCGCCATAAATGCGTCCCTCCTTGTATAAACCTCTCCGACCCTACAGCAGCAGCGCCGCGGCGTCGGCAATGATTTGGGCGTGGTCGAAGGCCAGCCTCTGTCCCCCGGGCAGCGCCGCCGCCGCGGGGCCGTCCTCCGGCAGGGCCACATCGAACCAGCCGGCCTCGGCCGCGTCGTCGTCGGCCACGGCCTCCAGCTGCCCTTCCACCCGGGTTCCGTAGGCCGCGGACACGGTCCAGCCCCGGGGATCGCGGCCCGGCGCGCTGTAGATGCCCACCAGGCGCAGCGCCAGCCCGGTCAGGCCGGTCTCCTCCTGAAGCTCCCGGGCCGCGGTGGCTTCAATGGTCTCCCCCTGGTCCGCAAAGCCGCCGGGCAGCGCCCAGCAGCCCAGGTACGGGTGCCCGCCCCGGCGGATCAGCAGCACCTTCCACCCTTCCCCCGCCCGGGCGAAGATACAGATATCCGCGGTAAGGGCCGGCTTGGGATAGTTCTTCTTTTGATAGGCCGCGATGGCCTCCGATTCGGTAAGCCCCCGCTTGTCACGCAGCTCAGTCATATGATCGTCTCCTTCGTCAGCACTCCGCTGAACCGTGGCGCATTGAATCGCCTTATAAACAGGTCGCACTTGCACATGAAAATATAAAATATATTCCGTCCGCAGCCGGACAGGCCCTCGTAGTTCGCCTGGCCCTTTGCGATGATCACATCGGCGGCATCCACCTCGGCCCGGGCTTCAGCGGAAATGCGGGTCAGCACCGCGCCGGGCAGGTCGCAGCCGCTGCCGAGCACCGCCTGGGCCACCTCTCCCATGCCCACCTGTACGGCGTCCTCGACGGTGGCATCGTTCACCACGGGCGCGCCCCGCAGGATCACGGCCACGCGCAGCTTCGGGTTCATCCGGCGTAGGGTCCTGAGCAACACCTTGTCTGTGACGATCTCGCCGCAGTTGTCGGTGAAAAACGCCAGCCGCCTTGCCCGCAGGGCCTCACACCGCAGGGCCTCCAGCGTGGCCGCGTCCACGGCCATGCCGTCCACCGCCTCCAGCCGGCGGCGCAGCTCATCCTCGTCCACGTCCCCCAGGGCCGCAAAGTCGATGTAGTTGCCCACCATGGCATATTGCACCGCCCGGGCCAGCGGATCCGGCGCGGCGTCCACGTCGGCCTGCATCGCCACCTCCAGCTCAAGCATCAGGGCGTTAAACCGGCGCTTGATGTCGGCATAGTCCCGCTCCGGGCCAAAGACGTCCCGGTAAATCGCGCTGACGTCGGCGTTCACCTCCGGTGAACTGTACGCCCGCCCGTTCTCGATGGCCAAGCGGACGCGGCGCTGGTACTCCGCCACCCGCTCCGGCGCGGCCCCTGCGGGAAAGTTGTTCAGCTTCTTGCGCAACAGGCAGGCGACGCATCCCTCGTTCAAAAGCATTCGCTCAACCTCCTGTTCGAGAAATTCTGATTTGTCGCGGGCTTGCGCCCGCTTGGCGGGGGAACTGCTTCCCCCGCCAATACCTCCAGGGGCCTGCCGGCCCGTTCTCGCTGAAAACAGTCCACTGGACTGTTTTCCGGGCGCTCGAACCCCCTTTGACAGATTTGCCTGAAATCGCAAGCGATTTCCGGGCGGCAAATCTGCAAGGAAGCCTTTTTTGCTCTGGTCGACAGGCTCCCTGCCACCCTAAAGGACTAGCTTCGCGTCGCAAAAAAGGCCCCGCCCGCGGCGTACACGCCGCCGCGTACGATTGAAGATCGGGGCGCTGCCGCCCCCGATACCCCCCGGTAAGTTAGCCAAAAGCCTCCCCTGCGACGCGAAGCTAGTGGGGAGGTGGCCCCGCCAAAGGCGGGGTCGGAGGGGTTCCGCGTGCTCAGCATCAGCTCGATAAATCAGAATTTCCCCCTCGGCATCGCGTTCACGCACAGGCCCTCGGCGTCGTGGGCGGCCTCCTTGATGATCTCGGAGACCGTGGGATGGGGGTGAATGACGTTCGCCAGCTGTTCGACGGTGCCGCCCAGCTCCAGCACGGCGGCGATTTCGGCGATCATGTCGGTGGCCCGGGGCGCCATCATCTGGCAGCCCAGCACCTTCCCGTCCGCCTTGTCGCAGATCAGGCGGATCAGGCCGGTGTTCTCGTTCATCACCATGCTGCGGCCGTTGGCGGCCACATTGAAGCTACCGACCACCACCTCGTGGCCCGCGGCCCTCGCGGCGTCCTCGGTGAGGCCCACCCAGGCGATCTCCGGCAGGGTGTAGATGCAGGAAGGCACCCGGTCGTAGCGCATGGTCCTGTCCTGCCCGGCGCAATTGGCCGCGGCCACCATGCCCTGGGCGGAGGCCACGTGGGCCAGCTGGATCCTGCCGGTGATATCGCCGATGGCGTAGACGTCCTTCACGGCGGTGCGCAGGTGGTCGTCCACCTCGATGAAGCCCCGGCGGTCCGTCCCGAGGCCGATATTCTCCAGTCCGCATTCCCGGGTCATGGGTCTGCGTCCGGCGCAGACGATCACCGTGGAGGACTGGCGCTCGTCCGTCACGCCGTCCCTCTCAAAGCGCACGGCGCGGCCCTTCAGCACCTCGACGACCTTCGCGCCCAGTATGAACTCCACGCCCTTCTTCTTCAGCAGAGCCTTCAGCTTGCCCGTGATCTCGGGGATGCAGCCCGGCAGGATGTCCGGCATCATCTCGATGATGGTCACCTTCTTGCCCAGGGACGCGAACAGCGTGGCGAACTCGATGCCGATCACGCCGCCGCCGATGATGATCGCCCCGCTGGGCAGGTTCGTGGCGGCCAGCACGTCATCGCTGGTGTGGGCCGTCTCCATGCCCGGCACCGGCGGCTTCGACGGGGCGCTGCCCATGGCCAGGATCAGCTTGTCATAGGTGAGGCTCCGGCCCTCCACATCCATGGCGTTGGGTCCGGTCAGCCGGCCAAAGCCACGCACGACTTCGACGCCGTGGGCCTTCTCCAGGGCTTCGATGCCCGCGACCAGCCTGGCCACCTTGTCGTCCTTGTAGGCCGCCAGTCGGGGATAGTTCAGCGTCAGTCCGTCGGTAATCAGACCGAGGTCGCCGCCGTGCTTCGCATAGTCGTAGATTTCCGCGCCGTGCAGCAGCGCCTTGGTGGGGATGCAGCCCCGGTTCAGGCAGGTGCCGCCCAGCTCCCGCGCCTCCACCAGGGCGGTTTTCAGCCCCAGCTGGGCACAGCGTATGGCGCACTCGTAGCCGCCCGGCCCGCCGCCGAGCACCGCAACGTCAAATTCATGCTTCATGGGATAGCCTCCTTGGATGGGTCGGGCTTACAGCCGTAAGGGCGGCGATGCGCCGCCCGCCGCGTACCACCAGTGGGATAGTACGCAGCGGGCGCCGAATCGCCGCCCCTGCATAGCGTCTGTCATGACTTTAGATTGTGTTTCTAAATGCAGGCAAAGACGCAGAAATTGCGCTTCAGGCATTTTAGAAACATGCTCTAATCAGGCCTCGGTGAACATGTCCTTGCCCACGCCGCACAGGGGGCAGACAAAGTCATCGGGCAGGTCGGCAAACTTGGTGCCGGGGGCGATGCCGTTCTCGGGGCTGCCCAGCTCCTCGTCATACTCCCAGCCGCAAGCGTCGCAAACATACTTTGCCATAGTGTTACCTCCATTATTCTATTGGGATGTAAAGATATTATACACTATTTTACAGAGGATGGGAAGACCCTGTCGGCAAAAAATTTGGTGGAGCCGACGTCATCGACTCCACCAATGTTTTACCGGTCCTCGCGGAAGTAGTGCAGGCCCAGGCTCTCGGGGGGCTGATCCTCCTTCTTCCTGCGCAGGCTGGTCAGAATCAGCACGATGATCGTGACCACGTAGGGCAGCATCTTGAAGATCTCCTGGGTGCTGCGGCCCAGGCCGGGGATGTACAGGTAGAGGATGTACAGCGCGCCGAACAGCAGCGAACCCCAGATGGCGTTCAGCGGACGCCAGCGGGCGAAGATCACCAGCGCCACGGCCAGCCAGCCGCGGTCGCCGAAGCCGTTGTTGGTCCAGGTGCCTCCGGAATACTCCATCACGAAGTACAGGCCGCCCAGGCCGCAGATGGCCCCGCCGATGACGGTGGCCAGGTATTTGTACAGTGAAACGTTGATGCCCGCGGCGTCGGCGGTGGCGGGGTTTTCGCCCACCGCCCGCAGGCAAAGGCCCTGGCGGGTGCGGTTCAGGTACCAGGACAGCACGATGGAGATCGCGATGGCCAGGTAGGTCAGCAGGCCATAGCTGAACAGCACCTCGCCCACCACCGGGATCTGGGGCAGCACCGGCAGCTCCATCCGGAAGGCGCTGGCCGTCACCGCGGTGGAAATCTGGCCCACGCCGCCGGCCAGCTTGGACAGCGAGCCGCCGAAGAAGTTGCCCAGGCCCACGCCGAAGGTGGTCAGCGCCAGGCCGGAGACGTTCTGGTTGGCCCGCAGGGAGATGGTCAGCACGCTGTAGATCAGGCCGCCCAGGCCGCCCGCGACCAGCGCGCTCGCCAGCGCCAGCAGCAGGCCCACGGCGGGATTGGGGTTTTCCACCGCCCGCTCGTACATGAAGCTGGCCGCCAGTCCAGCGATGCCGCCCATGTACATCATGCCGGGCACGCCCAGGTTCAGGTTGCCGGATTTTTCGGTCAGTATCTCGCCGTTCGCGCCGAAGAGTATGCAGATGCCCTGGCGGATGGCGTTCTGCAGGAATATGATGATCGCTGCCATGGCTCAGCCCTCCCTGTGGCGGTGGCGGAATTCCACCTTGTAGTTGATGAAGAACTCGCAGCCCAGCACGAAGAACAGTATGATGCCGGTGATGATCTCGCTGGCGTTCTCGTTCAGGCTGAACTGGCTGGCGATCTGGATCGAGCCCTTGGCCATGAAGGTCAGCAGGAAGGAGACGATCATCATCGTGAAGGTATTCAGCTTGCTCAGCCACGCCACCACGATGGCGGTGAAGCCGCGGCCCCCGGCCAGGGTGGTGGAGATGGTGTGGCCCGCGCCGCTGACCAGTATGAAGCCGGCCAGTCCGCACAGCGCGCCGGAGATGGCCATGGTGCGGATGATGACGGTCTTGACGTTGATGCCGGCATAGCGGGCGGTGTTCACGCTCTGGCCCACGTAGGCGATCTCATAGCCCTGCTTGGAATAGCGCAGGTAGATGTAGATGAACGCCGTGATGACCACCACGATCACCAGGTTCCAGCCGTAGGTCAGGCCGAACAGCGGCGGCAGCCAGCCGGCCTTGCTGGCGGAATTGATGATGCCCACGCTGTTGGAGCCGGCGGGGTTTTCCCAGAACACGATGCAGAAGGACACGATCTGGGTGGCCACGTAGTTCATCATCAGCGTAAACAGCGTCTCGTTGGTGTTCCACCCGGCCTTGAACAGCGCCGGGATCACGCCCCAGATCATGCCCGCCAGCAGCGACGCGCCGATCATCAGCGCGAACAGCGCCGGCGCGGGCAGCCTGTCGCCCAGGTAGATCATCACCGCGGCGGTGGCCGTCGCGCCGATCAGCACCTGGCCCTCGCCTCCCACGTTCCAGAAGCGCATCTTGAACGCCGGGGTGATGGCCACGGCCACCAGCAGCAGCGCCAGCGTATCGCGGATGGTCACCCACAGCCTTCGGCTGGAGCCCACCGCGCCGTCGATGATGCCGGCGTAGACCTCCACCGGGTTCAGCCCGGTCATGGCCACGATCACCACGCCGCAGACCACCAGCGCCAGCAGTATCGCCACCAGGCGCACCGCGATGGCCAGCGGCAGGCTGTAATCCTGGCGCTTGGAAATGTGAAACAGCGGCTCGTGGACGCCATGTAGGTTCGCCATCAGTGCCCGCCCCCCTTTCCGCTATGGGTCATCATCAGGCCGATCTGCTCCTTGGTGGCGGTGCGGGCATCCACGACGCCCGTCACCTTGCCGTCACAGAGCACCAGTATGCGGTCGCACAGCGCCAGCAGCACGTCCAGGTCCTCGCCCACGCACAACACGGCCACGCCCCGCATCTTCTGCACGTTCAGCAGCGTATAGATGGTGTAGGCGGAGTTGATATCCAGCCCGCGCACCGGGTAGGCCACCATCAGCACGGTGGGCGAGGAAGCGATCTCGCGGCCCACCAGCACCTTCTGCACGTTGCCGCCGGAGAGCTTGCCCACGGGCGTCGAGACGCCGGGGGTGACGATCTCCAGCGTGCCGATGATGTGCTCGGCCAGGGTCTTGGGGGCGCGGCGGTCGGCCCAGAAGAAGCCGCCCTTCCGATAGCTGCGGATCATCATGTTGTCGATCATGTCCATCGAACCCACCAGGCCCATGCCCAGCCGGTCCTCGGGCACGAAGGAAAGCCGGATGCCCATGCGGCTGATCTCCACGGCGCTGAGCTTTGAAATCTCCTGCATGGGCTGGTTCGGCGGATAGTAGTCGATCTCGCCGGATTCCTTGGGCGTGAGGCCCGCGATGGACTCCAGCAGCTCCCGCTGGCCGCTGCCGGCCACGCCCGCGATGCCAAGGATCTCGCCGCCATAGGCGGTGAAGGAGGCGTGGTTCAGGGTGATGACCCCCTCGGGATTGACGCAGGTGACGTCCCGCATCACCAGGCGCACCTCGGGGTCCATCGGTTCGGGCCGGTCGATGTCCAGCGTCACCTTGCTGCCCACCATCATCTCCGTCAGCGATTCCACGGTGGCCTGCGCCGTCTCCACCGTGCCCACATACCGGCCCCGGTGCAGCACCGCCACGCGGTCGGACAGCTCCAGCACCTCATTGAGCTTGTGGGTGATGATGATGATGGCGTTGCCCGCGTCCCGCATGTTGCGCAGCACCGCGAACAGGGCCTGGGTCTCCTGGGGCGTCAGCACGGCGGTGGGCTCGTCCAGGATCAGTATGTTCGCGCCGCGGTAGAGCATCTTCACGATCTCCACGGTCTGCTTTTCCGACACCGACATCTCGTAGATCTTCTTGAAGGGGTCGATGTCAAAGCCGTACTTTGCCGCCAGCTTGCTGATGCGGGTGGCCACGGCGGTGATATCCAGCCGCGTGGGCCCCGACAGCCCCAGCACGATGTTCTCCGCCGCGGTGAGCACGTCCACCAGCTTGAAGTGCTGGTGGATCATGCCGATGCCCAGCGGGAAGGCGTCCTTGGGCGAGCGAATGGTCACCTCCTCCCCGTGGACGAAGATCTGGCCCTCGTCCGGGTAGTAGATGCCCGAGATCATGTTCATCAGCGTGGTCTTGCCGCTGCCGTTTTCACCCAATACGGCCAGGATCTCCCCGCTGCGCACGGAGAGGTTGATGTGGTCGTTGGCAATGACCTTGCCGAAGCGTTTGGTTATGTTCCGAAGCTCAATGGCGTATGCGTCCCTCACCCGGCAATCCCCCCATTTGTATTTGAATCCACACAGAGCGTATAACAGACAATACCGTACATTAATTATAACATACCCGGAAAATGTTCACCGATTGACCCGTGATAATTGTATGATAAGATTGTGGTCCGCGGTCCCTCAATGCGGCAATCGGGTAGGAGGGGGTGGCTAACCCCCGTCCTCCCACACCACCGCTCATGCGGTTCCACAAGCGGCGGTTCAGCTGCTGGCACGAGGCAGCACGTTTGGTCGGATACCGGGACGCTCAGCGATTCTGCCATACCTTCGGTCACTCACCTATCCTCTGGCAGACATCCTCTTTCGAGCAACTGCTTTCAACACGTCCGATTCCTTACACGCTGTATTACCAGCAACCGCCGGGCCCTTTCCTCCGTCGGCTTTCACCGACTTCTCAGGTACTATGGCCCAGACTGACTTCTGTGGGTTCAACCATGCCTTGCAACATGGGTTACATCTTGCGATGCGTACCCCACAGACCTCCCCGGATAAGGTGCGATAGCCTTCATTCCATGCAGCCGCCGCATTTACGTGACAGAATCCGGGTAGTATGGGACTTCGACTTGTGTGGCAGTCTCGTCCGCTCTGCCCCGCCTTATATGCGATTTCTGTTCGTCGGCTCGGAACTTTGCCTGCGGCTTCCTTCAGATTCCACCTCGCGATGGACACCCTTGCCGTTCGGCTAACACCTCCTACTACCAAGCGTGTAGTGGACTTTCACCACCAAGCTATCGCCCATGCCAGGCGTACCACCCGACAGTCTTCCCCTATGGGAAGGCTGTTTGAAGAACGCATCGCTTAAGCTGATGACATTGTCCACAAGGCAAAATTTCTCCCCTTCTGCCCTGCCTGCGCATAAAATCGGAAGGGTATTGACATTTTAAGGTTAGTGGTGCATAATAGCCATAGAAAAATAAGGAGGATATATTCATGGGCAAACTCGACGGAAAAGTGGCAATCATCACCGGCTCCACCTCTGGCATGGGGCGGGACACCGCTTACCTGTTCGCCAAGGAGGGCGCGAAGGTGGTCGTGACCGGCCGCAATGAGGAACGGGCCAAGGCCGTGGTGGACAAGATCAAGGCCGAGGGCGGCGAGGCGATGTACGTGATCGCCGACACCAGCGACCTGGAGGCCCCCCAGAAGATCTTCGACGCCACCATGGCGGCCTACGGCACCGTGGACGTGCTGTTCAACAACGCCGGCATGCTGAGCCTGAAGCCGATACTCGACTGCTCGCTGGAGGAGTTCCAGCGGGTGATGACCGTCAACGTCACCTCGGCGTTCCTGCTGACCAAGCTGTGCGCCCCGGTCATGAAGGCCAAGGGCGAGGGCCACATCATCAACACCTCCTCCGTGGCGGGCTGCGCGGCCCACTGGGGCCCAGTGGCCTACTGCACCAGCAAGCACGCCATGAACGGCCTGACCAAGTCCATGGCGCTGGAGCTGGGGCCGGAGATCCACGTCAACGGCATCCAGCCCGGCGCGATCCTCACCGCCATGCTGGACGAGGCCGGCGGCGAGGCGGCCATGGGCTTTATGAAGGACCGCTCCCCCCTGCACCGCGTGGCCCAGGGCAGCGAAATCGCCAGCGTGGCCCTGTTCCTGGCCACGAAGGATTCCTCCTTCATCGACGGCCAGCTGATCCGCGTGGACGGCGGCGTGGACATCTGATTGAAGGGTTAAAAAACGGACCGTCGGATTATTCGATCCGACGGTCCGTTTGTGTTTATTTACGCTTCCCTGCCCAGCCTGAACGCCCTCTTGTTCAGCTCCACGAACTTCGGAGGCACGGTCTCCTCGATGGCCTTCAGCCAGGCTTCCTCGGGGATGTCCATGCGCTTGGACAGCAAGCCGATCAGCACCACGTTCACAGCCATGGGACTGCCGGCCTGCTTGGCCAGCTTCAGCGCGTCCACGGCCTGCACCTCCGCCATCGCGGACAGCTTCTCGAGGATGCCCTCCGGGTAGGCCATCGCCCCGGTGATCACCGGCATGGGCCAGATCTTCTGGCTGTTGGTCAGCAGCACGCCGCCTACCTTGAGGTAGGAGATCCAGCGCGCGGACTCCAGGATCTCGAAGGACAGGATGTAGTCCGCCTCGCCCTGGTCCACGATGGGCGAATAGACCTTGTCGCCGTATTTCACGTAGGTCACCACGCTGCCGCCCCGCTGGGACATGCCGTGGACCTCGCTGAGCTTTACGTCGTAGCCCTGGGCGGCCAGCACGTCGCCCAGCAGCTTCGAGGTCAGCAGCGTGCCCTGGCCGCCCACGCCGACGATCATGATGGAAGTAGTCATTTCGCTGCACCTCCTTCAAAGGCTCCAAACTTGCACATCTGCTCGCACAGGCCGCAGCCCACGCAAAGGGTGGGTTCGATGCTGGCCTTCTTGTCGACGAAGAAGATCGCCGGGCACCCGATCTTCATGCAGCTGCGGCAGCCCTTGCACTTGTCGGGATCGATGAACAGCGCCGGCTTCACCTCCACGTACTCGAGCATCTGGCAGGGCCTGCGCACGATGATCACGCTGGCTGCGTCAGCGGCGATCTCCTCCTTGATGGCGGCTTCAGTGGCGGCCATGTCCTGGGGATCCACCACCCGCACCCGCTGGATGCCCGCGGCACGACAGACGTCCTCGATCTTAATGGGATAGGTGGGCTCGTTCTGCAGCGTCAGGCCCGTGGTGGGGTTCTGCTGGTGGCCGGTCATGCCGGTAATGCTGTTGTCCAGCACCAGCACTGTGGCGATGGACCTGTTGTAGACCAGGTTCACCACGCCGGTGATGCCGGAGTGCATGAAGGTGCTGTCGCCGATGACGGCCACGGTATGCTGCGCGGCTTCTTCGCCCAGCATCTTCGTGTAGCCGTGGACCATGCCGATGGACGCGCCCATGCACAGCACCGAATCCACCGCGTTCAGCGGCGCGCCGCTGCCCAGGGTATAGCAGCCGATGTCGCCCAGCACGGTCAGCTTCAGCTTGGAGAGCACCGTGAACAGCCCGCGATGGGGACAGCCGGGGCACATGGCCGGCGGACGACCGGGCACGGTCTCGTCATAGGCCTTGAAGGCGGGCAGCGCCGCGCCCAGGGCCTTGCGGAGCTTGTTCTGGGATAGCTCCCCCAAGTATCCGAACAGGTCCTTGCCGCCGTCCACGCGGATGCCGTGCTCACGCATGTGGGCCTCGATCACGCCGTCCAGCTCCTCCACCACGATCAGGCGATCCACCTTTGCGGCGAAGTCCGCGATCAGCTTCACCGGCAGCGGGTTCACCAGGCCCAGCTTCAGCACGCTGGCTTCGGGAAAGACCTCCTTCACATACAGGTAGCAGGTGCCGGAGGTTACAAAGCCGATGGCGGTGTCGCCCATCTCCACCCGGTTCAGCCCGGTGGTCTCGGCGAAGGCCCGCAGGGCCTCCATGCGCTTTTCCACCTCGATGTGGCGCTTGATGGAGTTGGCCGGGGCCGCCACGTACTTCTGGGGGTTGCGCTCGTAGGGCTTCAGCGCCCGTTCCTCGCGCTCGTGCAGCTCCACCAGGCATTGGCTGTGGGCCACGCGGGTGCAGGTGCGCAGCACCGCGGGGGTATCGAACCGCTCGGAAATCTCATAGGCCGCCTTCACAAAGTCCCGGCACTCCCGGGAATCCGAGGGCTCCACCATGGGCAGCTTCGCGGCGATGGCGTAGTGGCGGCTGTCCTGCTCGTTTTGGCTGGAATGCATGCCCGGGTCGTCGGCCACGCACACCACCAGTCCCCCGTTCACGCCGGTGTAGGAGGCGGTGAACAGCGGGTCCGCGGCCACGTTGAAGCCCACGTGCTTCATCGCGCAGAAGCTGCGCGCCCCCGCCAGGCTCGCGCCCACGGCGGACTCGGCGGCCACCTTCTCGTTGGGGGCCCACTCGGCGTAAACCTCGTCATAGGTCGCCGCAGCCTCGGTGATCTCGGTGGACGGCGTGCCCGGATAGGACGACACGAACCGGCAGCCCGCCTCGTACAGCCCGCGGGCCACCGCCTGGTTGCCCAGCATCAGTTTCTTCATGGTAAAATTCTTCCTTTCAAGTTGCTCCTGTCTACACGGTTATCAACGGCCCAGGGCCTCGGTCACCCGCCTGGGGTAGTTGCTGGTCAGGTAATCCACGCCCATGTCCATCCACTTGCGAATCGAGGAGGCGCCGTCCACGGTCCACACGCCCACCAGCAGGCCCCGGTTCTGCCACTTGAGCAGGTTGGTCCGGTTCAGGCTGTCATACTTCTGGGCGATGTAGCACAGCCCGAGATTCGATATCACCGAATCCAGCCCCGAGGGGGTGGAGGTGATGATGTAGCCCAGTCGGGCCGAGGGCTCCATGCTGCGCACCTTCTTCAGCAGCGACTGCTCGAAGGAGATGTACACGGTGCGGTCCCGCATGTTGTGGCTGCGCACGATCCTGACGCATGCCTCGGGGTCGGCGGTCTTCTTCAGCTCCAGGTCCAGCTCCAGGCCGGTGGCGGAGATGACGTCCAGCGCCTCGTCCAGCGTACAGAGGCTGGGCTTCAGCCTTTTCAGCTCGCTCAGCGTCAGCTTGTTGATGTAGCGCTTCTTGCCGCCGGACGTGAAGTATTCGTCGTGGTGGACCACCTGTACGCCGTCCTTCGTGGTGCGAGCGTCCAGCTCCACGGCGGTGGCGCCGGTGGATTCGGTATTCCGGAAGGCCTCCAGCGTGTTCTCGGGCCAGTAGGCCGCGCCGCCACGATGGGCCACGTTCACCATGCAGTCCTCCCGGGTGGACAGCACGCGGATCACGCACCAGGCGGTCCTGCCGTTGAAGGTGCTGACCGTCACCCGGGTGGTGCCCGTGCCCACCGCCGTGGCGACGCCGTCCGCCGAGATCTCCAGCACGTCGGGGTCATAGCCCGTATAGGCGATGGCCGAGGCGCTGCCCGACGGCAGGGTGACCTTCAGGACGGTGGAATCGCCCTCCCCCGTATCGGGGTCGTAGGCCAGCTTCGGGTCCTCGGCCGACACCTGCACCGATCCCGGCGCGCCGACCACCTTCACCGCGCAGGTGGCCGTGATGCCGCCGATCGCGGTCACGGTGATGGTCGCGCTGCCCTTCTTCACGCCGATCACCACGCCGTCGGCGCTGACCGAAGCCACGCTGGGCTTGGAGCTGGCAAATGTCAGTCCGCCGCCGGCGGGACTGCCGTCCGCGGCCAGGGGCATCGCCTCCAGCGAATGGGCCTCGCCCAGCCCGACGGTAAGCTGGCTGGACGCCAGCGATATGCTGGCCGGCTTCATCAGCACCTTCACCTGGCAGGACGCCTCGACGCCGTTGAAGGCGACGGCGGTGACCGTCGTCTCGCCCAGGGCCACGGCCCGGATCCTGCCGGTCTTGGCGTTCACCTTGGCCACGGTCGCGTCGTCGCTGCGGAAGGTCACCGTGCCGGTGGTGCCCTCGGGCAGGATGGCCGCCAGGGTGTGGACCTCGCCGGGCATCAGCAGGAGCTCCTCCTCGCTGAGGGCGATGGCCTCCGGCGCGGGCAGCACCGTCACCGTGGCGATGGCCTTCAGGCCGTTGTAGGTCCGGGCCCGCACCTTGGCGGTGCCCACGCCCCTCGGGGTCAGCACGCCGGATTCGTCCACCCCGACCACGCCGGTGTTGTAGCTGCTGTACACCACCCGGCCACAGGTGCCCGACGGCAGGCTGGCCTTCAGGCGGAAGGTCATGCCGATGTCCCTCTGGGCGTCGTAGCCCAGGGTCACCGCGCTCTGGTTCAGCTGGATGGTGTCCGGCGCGGGCAGCACCCGCACCGCGCAGACGGCGGAAAGGCCGTCGGCGGTGGTCACCTCGACGTTGGCCCTGCCCACGGCCCGGGCCACGACCTTGCCCTTCCCGTTGACCGTGGCCACCTCGGGTTTGGAGGAGCGGAACCGGAAGGTGGCGTCCCCGTCGCCGGTGACGGCGGGCACCAGCCTGAAGCTCTCGCCCACGCCCAGCTTCAGCTTCTCCGCGTTCAGGGACAGCGTCGCCCCGTCGTTGGCGTCGAATACCTCCGCTGTACCCCCGTCCACGGGAGCCTCAAACGCCTCCGGCGCCTCCAGCGCTATGGGCACGTCCAGCGCGTCGGGGGCGTCCGCCGCCTCGACGATGAGGTCCTCCGGGGGGAGGTCCAGCTCCAGCTCGGGGCCCTCGGCAAGCGCCAGCCCACCCACCGCCACCAGCAGCGCCAGCAGCAGCGCCAGGGGATCAATCCATCTTCTCATATCGATGCCTCCCAATCGCGGGTCCGTTTCACTCGGTTACAGCATCTCCACGCTATTATAGCACACTTCCCCGGCAAATGCGATAGCCCGCTCCGGTTATTTCACGACGGCGCGATAAAAACCGGGGAGCCTCCCTTGCCCGTCAACAGTCGCGCCGCCGGGGTCTCACGGCCCTGGCGGCGATGTTGTTTCATTCCCGTTGGGTCTGCGTCAACCCTCGGTGGCCTCCGTGGCTTCGCCCGCCGCCTCGTCCTCGGCCGGCGCTTCGGTCGGGGCGATGACGGAGCCGAACAGGTGCTGCTGGAAGGCGACGTCGGCGATGCCGGTCTCCTCCAGGCCAAAGGCCTTCTGGGCCTTCTTCACGGCCTCCACCATCATCGGGCCGAAGCCGCCGTCCGCCTTGCCGTTATAGTAGCCCTGTTCCCGCAGGGCCAGCTGCAGCCGGGTCACGGCCTCGCCCTTGGAGCCCTTTTGCAGGACGACATAGCCGGTGCCGCCCCCATCCTCGACCGAGTCGGCAAAGGCCCGCTTCTGGAATTCACTGGTGGCGATGCCGGTGGATTCCATGCCGAAATCCACCTGGGCCTTCTTCACGGCGGCGACCATCTTCGGGCCGTAGCCGCCGTCCGCCTTGCCGGTGTAGTAGCCCAGCTCGGCCAGACGCTTCTGCAGCCGCACCACGTCGTCGCCCTTGCTGCCCTCGGACAGGGTCACAAAGCCCGCGCCTTCGCCCGCATTGGGCGCGGCACCCTCGAAGAGCTTCTGCTGGAAGGCGTTGTCGGCGATGCCGTTCTGCTCCATGCCGAAGGCGGCCTGGGCCGACTTGATGGCGTCCTCGGTCTTCTGGCCGAAGGTACCGTCGGGGGTGGTGCTGAGGTAGCCCAGCTCCGCCAGCCGGTTCTGCAGGTTCAGCACGTCGTCGCTGACAAGGCCGCGCTGCAGCACCGGGTAGATGATCTCCGGCTCGGGCTCGGGCTCGTCGCTCTCCAGCTCGAACAGGATCATCTGGGTCTGGCCGTTCTTGTAGGTGGTGATCACCAGGTATTTCATGTCCTCGCCGTCCGCGGGATAGGCGAAGCGCTTGTAGAACGTGGTGGGGGTGTTGGTGGGCAGCGCGATGCCGTACTTGCCGTCGATCTCGGCGTCCATCAGCTGATAGCCATGCTCCACGGTGTTGCCGGATTCGCTGCGCAGGCTGACGTCCACCACATTCTGGGGAATGATGGTGGTATTGCCGATGTAGTCGATCAGGGTCAGCTCAAAGCTCGCCCCGGCCTCGTCGCCCTGCATCTTGTAGCGGGTGGCGTACTTCTCGGCGTAGTCCGTGGGGCGCATGTAGTCCTTCATGGACTGGGTGAAGCAGACGGTCTCATAGGGCTCGTTCGTGGCCTCGACCCGGGCGTTGCCCTCGGCGTTGATCTCGGTGGTATAGGTGAAGCTCTCGCCATAGGGCACGATCGCCACCACCTGGGGGCCGTAGCCCGACACCGGGCTCTGCGCCGCGTCCGCCGCTTCGGCGCCCTGTCCTTCGTTGTCCGCCGCCGTCCCATCGTCCGCCGCGGCCTGGGGCGCTTCCACATCGGCCTCCGTCCCGTCGCTATCCGCCGCGTCGGCCTCGCTCTGGTTCGCCTGAACGTCGCCCGCTTCCGGTTCGGCCTCGGGCTCGGGCTCGATCTCCAACTCAACCTCCGGCTGAGCGGCTTCATCGCCCTGACCGTCCGGCTCGGGCGTCACGGCATCGGCATTGGCCTGGGGCTCCAGGCGCTCGCCGGGAGCGATCAGCGGCACGCTGCCGCCCTCGTCCCGGGCCTCTTCACCCTGGTCTTCTCTGCCGGCCAGGTCCTCGGAATCGATCTCGGGGAAGGCGTCCAGCTCGGCGCCACTGTCCGCCTGGCCGTCCTCACCCTCGGGGAAAATCGCGTCGTCCCCCTCCGACCCGGCGTCATCGGGCATGGCCCAGGCCTCGGGCGTCGCCTCCGGCGCGAGGGTCACCTGGGCGGCGGTGGGCTCGGGCGTGGTCACCTGGAGCGTGCCGGACACGTCCGGCGTCTTGCTCACATACCAGCGGTGGGCGAACACGCCCGCCACCGCGCCGAGTATGAAAAATATGATGATCGCGGCGATCATGCGCCTGCGATACCGGGTTTGCATGCGCCGCAGGCGGGCCTTCATGGACGCGGTCTGCTTCGGGGAATAGTCTTCTTGCTTCATATCCATCAGTACCTCCTGACAGTGACACACATCTTTACTATCATTATAAACGCACCGCCGGTCGCCCGCAAGCGGCAACCGTGGCCCAACAGCTAAAAACTATTGATGAAATTATGACCCAAATGGAAACAAATGGTTAAAGCGCCCTTATATTCCAATCTCCCCCTCGGGGGTCAACGCCTGGACCTCGGGCAAGTCGGCCAGGGTTTCCATGCCGAAGTGCTGCAGGAACTTGTCGGTGGTGCCGTAGAGGATGGGCCGACCCAGGGTCTCCCGGCGTCCCTGCTCCTCGATGAAGCCCTTGTTCAGCAGGCTCTGCACCGAATAATCGCACTTCACGCCGCGTACGGCCTCGATATCCCCCTTGGTGACGGGCTGGCGATAGGCGATGATGGACAGCGTCTCCAGCACCGCCTGGGACAGGGGCTGCTTTTGCAGCGGCTGGAGGAAGTCCTCGACCTGCCGGGCGTATTTGGGACAGATGGACAGGAACACCGTGTCGCCGCTGCGGTTCAGCTGGATGCCCCGGTTTTCCAGCGCCAGGTGGTCCCCCAACGCGGCCAGGGCCTCGTTCAGCTCGGACACCGTCAGGTTCATGGCGTGGGCCAGCGCGTCGGTGCGCACCGGGTCGCCCGAGACAAACAGTATCGCTTCGATGATCGCCGTCAGATTTTCCATGCCGCAGCCATCCTTCCCGTCGTCGTGTCATATTATTCTATCATATTATTGCGGAACGATCAAGCGATGGGCGTAAAATGTGACCAAAACCGTCAATCTGGGCTTTTGTTTCACATTTATTACAGATCTATTGAAATGTATTACAGGCTGATATATAATCTCTGCTGAACGCGAAATATTTATGCCCATCGGCCCCGGAACGCGCCAGTTTGGGCATGGGACAAGAGGCAGATCAATGCGAAAATGGATTGCGATAATCGCCGTTGCGGCGCTGCTGGCATGCGCGCTGGTTCCCGGCGTCAGCTTTACGGAGGACCGTGACACGGTCCTGCTCGCCCGGGCGATCTACGCCCTGGCCCAGGACGCCTCCTACGACGCCAAGCTGGCCATCGGCACGGTGGCCATGAACCGCAGGGACAGCGTCTGGTTTGACGACACGCTGGACGGCGTACTGAACGAGCAGCACCAGTTTCCCATCGGCAGCCGCTACGACGCCCAGAGCCTGGCCGCGGCCCACGAGGTGCTCTCCGGCCGCCGCACCCTGGACGCCGACGCCCTGTACTACCAATCCCCTGCCGCCTCCCGCCCCAGGGACGACAGCCCCATCGCCGAAGTCGGTGGGTTCAGGTTTTATAACCGATGAATCCACCCCAACAAAAAACGCCCCTGAGGGCGTTTTTTGTTGAGAGAGAAATTCTGATTTGTCGCGGGCTTGCGCCCGTTTGAAGGGGGACAGGTCCCCCTTCAATACATCCTCCTCAGATTTGCCTGAAATCGCAGGCGATTTCCGGGCGGCAAATCTGCAAGGAAGCCTTTTTTGCTCTGGTC
>JAFWEL010000079.1 GCA_017512905.1 Clostridia bacterium | reverse complement strand
TCGACCAGAGCAAAAAAGGCTTCCTTGCAGATTTGCCGCCCGGAAATCGCCTGCGATTTCAGGCAAATCTGAGGAGGATGTATTGAAGGGGGACCTGTCCCCCTTCAAACGGGCGCAAGCCCGCGACAAATCAGAATTTGCTCGTCTCCCTTCGCCTCTCATACACCTCCGCGATCCTCTCCGCGGCGGTGTTCATCTCCGCCGCGGTGTTCTCCCTGCCCAGGCTGACCCGGATCACGCAGCGGGCGTCGGCGTCGCTCAGCCCCATCGCCCGGTAGACGTGGCTGATGTGGTTTGTCCGGGCCGCGCAGGCCGCGCCGGCGGACACCTGTATGCCCAGCAGGTCCAGGTCCGCCACCGCCTGCTCCGAGGACAGCCCTGGCAGCAGCGTGGCCATCACGCCCTCCAACCGGGGCGCGCCCTCCGCCAGCAGGCGGCAGTCCGGCACGAGGGCCTTCAACCGACTGACGAACCCTTCGGCCAGCGTCCGCACCCGCGCTTTATGGGCGTCCATATCCCTTGTCGCCTGCTCTGCGGCCACCCGCAAGCCCTCGACGGCGGCCACGTTTTCCGTGCCTGAGCGCAAGCCGAATTCCTGTCCGCCGCCCCGGAGCAGGGGCTCCAGGGGGATGCCCTGCCGCACATAGAGTGCCCCCACCCCCCGGGGCCCATGGAATTTGTGGGCGGACAGGGTCAGCAGGTCGATGTTCAGCGCCTGCACGTCGATGGGCATCTTGCCGAAGGCCTGCACCCCGTCGCAAAGGAAGGGGATGCGCCGGGACCGGGCCAGCGCGCCGATGTCCGCCACCGGCTGCAATACCCCGGTCTCGTTGTTGGCGAACTGGACGCAGATCAGCCGGGTGTCCGGGCGCAGGGCCGCCGCGACCGCCCCGGGCAGGACGCGCCCGCAGGCGTCCGGGGGAACGAGGGTGACCTCCCGGGCGAAATGCCGGGCGGCGTTCAGCACCGAGGCGTGCTCCACCGCGCCAACGACCGCGTGTCCGTTCCGGGCCAGCGAAGCCGCCTGGTTGTTACCCTCGGTGCCGCCGGAGGTGAACAGCACCTCCTGGGGTCGGGCGTTCAGCATCCCGGCGACGGTCTGGCGGGCCTTGCGCAGGATCCGCCGGGGCGCCTCCGAGGTAGCGTAGGCGGCCCCGGGGTTGTGCCATGCGGCCGCCATGGCCTCATCCATGGCCCGGATGACGGCCGCGTCCGGGGGCGTGGTGGCGGCGTGATCGAGATAAATCATATTTTGTTTCGTCCTTGTTAGTATTTGTTTTTTTATTATAACCGATGGGGAAGGGGTTGTAAATGACCTTGACACCCCTCTTTTTTGTCTGTATCATACGGTTATAAATTGATTAAATAAACAAATGCAGGGAGGACGACGGTATGAATCGCGAACAGGCACGGGAAAAGGCAATTGCGCTGGTCAACCGCATGACTGTGGAGGAGGCTGCCGGCCAGCTGCGCTACGACGCGCCCGCCATCGAGCGGCTGGGCATCCCCGCCTATAACTGGTGGAACGAGGCCCTGCATGGGGTGGCACGGGCCGGCACGGCCACGTCCTTCCCCCAGGCCATCGCCCTGGCGGCGACTTTTGACCCGGCGCTGCTTCGGGCGCTAGGCGACGTGGCCGCCACCGAGGGCCGCGCCAAGTACAACGCCGCCGCCGCCCACGGCGACCGGGACATCTACAAGGGCCTGACCTTCTGGTCGCCCAATGTGAACATCTTCCGTGATCCCCGCTGGGGCCGGGGCCACGAGACCTACGGCGAGGACCCGTTTCTCACCGCCGAGCTGGGCGTACAGTATGTGAAGGGCCTGCAGGGGGAAGGGGACACGATGAAGTCCGCCGCCTGCGCCAAGCACTTTGCCGTCCATTCCGGCCCGGAGGCGCTGCGCCACCGGTTCGATGCCGAGGCCAACGCGAAGGACATGGCCGAGACCTACCTGCCCGCCTTCCACGCGCTGGTGGATGCCGGGGTGGAGGCCGTCATGGGGGCCTACAACCGCACCAACGGCGAGCCCTGCTGCGCCAGCGCCGCCCTGATGAAGCTCCTCCGGGAGGACTGGGGCTTCGAGGGCCACTTCGTGTCCGACTGCTGGGCCATCCGGGACTTCCACACCGGCCACATGGTCACCGACTCGCCGGAGGCCTCCGCCGCGCTGGCCCTGGAGCAGGGATGCGACCTGAACTGCGGCAGCACTTACGTTTATATGATGAAGGCCTATGAAAAGGGCATGGTGACGGAGGAACAGATCCGCCGCAGCGCCGTGCGCCTGTTCACCTGCCGCTACATGCTGGGCCTGATGGAGGGCAGCGTTTACGACGGCATCCCGCTGGAGGCGGTGGAGAGCCCGGAGCACCTGGCGAAGGCCAGGCGGGCCGCCGAGGAGGGCTGTGTGCTGTTGAAGAACGACGGTCTGCTGCCGCTGGACGGGGACGGGCTGACCACCCTGGGCGTGATCGGCCCCAACGCCAACAGCCGCGCCGCGCTGGTGGGCAACTACCACGGCACGTCCTCCCGCTACGTGACGGTGCTGGAGGGCCTGCAGGACGCCCTCGCGGGCAAGGCGCGGGTGCTGTACGGCGAGGGCTGCCACCTGTTCGAGGACCGGGTGGAGCACCTGGGCCAGCCGGACGACCGCCTCGCCGAGGCGGTGGCCGTGGCGGAGCGCTCTGACGCGGTGGTGTTGGTGGTGGGCCTGGACGAGACTCTTGAGGGCGAGGAGGGCGATACCGGCAACGCCGCCGCCTCCGGCGACAAGCTGGACCTGCTGCTGCCCGCCTGTCAGCGTAGGCTGATGGACGCGGTGCTGGCCGTGGGCAAGCCCACCGTGATCGTGCTGATGGCGGGCAGCGCCATCGACCTGGGCGACGCCGCCGACAAGGCGAGCGCCGTGCTGCTGACCTGGTATCCCGGAGCCCGGGGCGGAAGGAGCGTGGCGGACATCCTGCTGGGCGCGGTATCCCCCTCCGGCAAGCTGCCCGTGACCTTCTATCGGAATGAGCAGCTGGCCACCCTGCCCGAGTTCACCGACTACGCCATGAAGGGCCGCACCTACCGTTATATCGAAGAAGCGCCCCTGTACCCCTTCGGCTACGGCCTGACCTACGGCGATTGCCGGGTGTCGGCGGCGAAGCGGACGGCGGAGGGCGTCGAAGCGGAGATCGTCAACGGCGGAAGGATGGACACCGACGAGGTGGTGCAGGTCTACGTCCAGAACGAGGGCGCGGCCCACGCGCCGAGGAACCCGAGGCTGTGCGCCTTTGCCCGGGTCCACGTGCCCGCCGGCGGCTTGGCGAAGGTCCGTCTGGACATCTCCGCCGAGCGGCTGAAGGTGGTAAACGATGCCGGACAGCCCGTGGACGAGGGTGCCCCCGCCATGTGGGTGGGCCTCGGCCAGCCCGATGAGCGCACCGCGGCCCTGACCGGTCATGACGCGGTGAGGGTTTGATGAAATTCTGAATTATCGAGCAGAGCTCGATAATTCAGAATTTTTAATGTTCCGTTCGTGTCTTCCCGCGGTGATGGAAGCGTCTATGACGATGATTTTTTTGTAAACCCATTGACATACTGGTTAAGTAGGCATATACTCTTGCAAGAGGAGGCGCGAGCGATGGCACAGGGCATTTTGAACGGCGTGTACACCCTGATGTGTTGCCCCAGGGTCTTTTTTGCCATGCCTGCGCGCCGATGATGCTTTAATGGGGTTGGAGGATACAGCGGTCGCGGCCGCTGTTTTTTTTATGAGCAAGGGGGCGCTTTCCCATGGACACCGGATTCATGGTCAAATTCCTGCCCATGTACCTGCGGGCGGCGGGGCTGACGCTGCGGCTGGGGGCGGCGGGTATCGCGCTGTCGCTGGTGGTGGGGGCGCTGTGCTGCATGGCGCGACACTTCCGGGTGCCGGTGCTGGACCGGCTGGCAGGGATTTACATCGAGCTGGCCCGGAACACGCCGCTGCTGGTGCAGCTGTTCTTCCTCTATTTCGGGCTGCCGAAGGTGGGAATCAAGCTGGACGCCGAGACCTGTGCCGTGGCGGGGCTCACCTTCCTGGGCGGGGCGTACATGGCCGAATCGCTGCGCAGCGGGCTGGAGTCGGTGGACCGCGTCCAGCAGGAATCGGGCCTGTGCGTCGGCCTGACCCCGATGCAGAACCTCCGCTACGTCATACTGCCCCAGGGCCTGGCCACGGCGATCCCGTCCATCGGCGCGAACGTCATATTCCTGATCAAGGAGACCAGCGTGTTCAGCGCGGTGGCCCTGGCGGACCTGATGTACGTGGCCAAGGATCTGATCGGCATGTACTACAAGACGGACGAGGCGCTGCTGATGCTGACCCTGGCGTACCTCACGCTCCTGCTGCCGATTTCGATCGCGTTCACACTGCTGGAGAGGAGGCTGCGCCATGCGGGATTTGGCGGTGCTGTTTAAGGGCAACAACCCGGCCCGGCTGCTGGGCGGCCTGGGGGTGACGCTGAAGCTGTCGCTGGTGTCGGTGGCGCTGTCGGTGGCGCTGGGTCTGGCGGTGGGCGTGCTGATGACGCTGAAAAACCCGGTGATCCGGGCGGTCATGCGCCTGTGGCTGGAGACGGTGCGCATCGTGCCCCAGCTGGTGCTGCTGTTCCTGGTGTACTTCGGCATGGCCAAGGCCTTCAATTTGCAGATGTCCGGCGAGACGGCGGCGGTGATCGTGTTCACCTTCTGGGGCGCGGGAGAGATGGGCGACCTGGTGCGGGGGGCGATCACGTCGATTCCCCGCCACCAGTCGGACAGCGGCGCGGCCCTTGGGCTGACCCGGGGCCAGGTCTGGCGCTTCGTGCTGCTGCCACAGGCGGGCCGGCGGCTGGTGCCCCAGGCCATCAACCTGGCCACCCGGATGATCAAGACCACCTCGCTGGTCATGCTCATCGGCGTGGTGGAGGTGCTGAAGGTGGGCAGCCAGATCATCGACGCCGCCCGCTACGACGCCCCTCAGGGGGCGGTGTGGGTCTACGGCGCGGTGTTCCTGTTGTACTTCCTGGCCTGCTGGCCGATTTCGCTGCTGGCAAGGCATCTGGAAAAGCGATGGGCGTGTTAGGAGGATCGACATGGGCAATTCTGTGCTTGAAATCCGCAACCTGAAGAAGGGCTTCGACGGCAACGGCGTGCTGGACGGCATCTCCCTGGCCATGGGGGACGGGGAGGTCGTGGTGGTGGTCGGCCCCAGCGGCTGCGGCAAGAGCACGCTGCTGCGCTGCGTCAACGGCCTGGAGACGCCGGACAGCGGCGAGATCCTGCTGGACGGCGCGCCCATCGGCGGCATGGACATGGTCCAGGTGCGCCGGCAGATCGGCATGGTGTTCCAGAGCTACGACCTGTTCCCCCACATGGACGTGCTGGGCAACCTGTCCCTCGGCCCGGTGAAGGCGCTGAAGCGGCCGAAGGCGCAGGTCGAGGCCGAAGCCGTGGAGGCCCTCGGGCGGGTAGGCCTGGCGGACAAGCTCCACGCCCTGCCGCGGCAGCTGTCCGGCGGCCAGAAGCAGCGGGTGGCGCTGGTGCGGGCGATGCTGATGCAGCCCCGGCTGCTGCTGTTGGACGAGATCACCGCCGCCCTGGACCCGGAGATGGTGCGTGAGGTGCTGAACGTGGTGCTGGACCTGGCCCGGGACGGCCGGACGATGCTGATCGTGACCCACGAGATGCGCTTCGCCGAGGCCGTGGCGGACCGGGTGCTGTTCCTGGAGCACGGCAGGATCGTGGAGGAGGGCCAACCCGCCGAATTCTTCCACCACCCCCGGACCGAACGCGCCCGGGCATTCCTGGACACCTTTGAATTCGACACGGTTAAAAAGACGTAAACCCCCTTGACAGCGGCAGGGACGGGATATATAATCTTACCAATCCGATAGACATTAAAGGGAGGCGCTCATCATGTTCCGCAACGCGAACCGCAGCTGCATGTGTTGTATGTGCCGGGGGCGCCATCCAATGCCCTGTCGGCCGTCTTAGCGTGCGGTTGCGCGAGACGGGAAACGGCGGGCCGGATTGGATGGGCAGATCATCCAATCCGGCCCGTTGTTTTGTTTTACACTGAACCCAACGATCCCATGAAAAGGAGAGAAAACCATGAAGAAGCTGTTTGCGTTGATCCTGTCCCTGATTCTCGTTCTGTCCCTGTCCGTCGGCGCACTGGCCGACGCGAAAGCCCGTAACCTGGATGAAATCAAGCAGAGCGGCAAGCTGGTCATCGGCGTGTTTTCCGACAAGAAGCCCTTCGGCTATGTGGACGAGTACGGCGAATACCAGGGCTACGACGTCTACTTTGCCCGCCGGCTGGCGGAGGACCTGGGGGTCGAGCTGGAGCTGGTGAGCGTGGATGCCCCCAACCGTGTGGAATACCTGACCAGCGCCAAAGTGGACATCATACTGGCCAACTTCACCGTGACGCCGGAGCGGGCCGAGGTGGTGGACTTCGCGCTGCCCTACATGAAGGTGGCCCTGGGCGTGGTCAGCCCCGACACCGCGCTGATCACCTCCCTCGACGACCTTCAGGGCAAGAAGCTGATCGTCTCCAAGGGCACCACCGCCGAGACCTGGTTCACCGCCAACGCGCCTGAGGTGGAGCTGCTGAAGTTCGACACCTACACCGAGACCTTCAACGCCCTGCTGGACGGCCGCGGCGACGCCCTGTCCACCGACAACACCGAGGTGCTGGCCTGGGCCATCGAAAACCCCGGCTTCACCGTGGGCATCGAAACCCTGGGCAGCCTGGACACCATCGCCCCCGCGGTGCAGAAGGGCAACGACACCGTGCTGACCTACATCAACCAGGAGATCGAGGCCCTGGCTGCCGAGCAGTTCTTCCACGCCGATTACGAGGCCACGCTGAAGGACGTCTACGGCGACGCCGTGGACCCGGACAACCTGGTGGTCGAGGGCGGCGCGATCGAATGAGCGACGGCATTCCCCGACAGGCGGCAGCGCCGAATCCCGGCGCTGCCGCCTCCTTTTGCCCGGCCGGGGATGGACAAGGGTGGGGGTATTGTGGTATAGTGGTATGGATGATGATATTGCAGGGAACTGGCGAGTAAACAGGAATAGCGGCCGGCATTACGCCGCCTCTGCATTGCGTCGATAAATCAGAATTTCCCCTCCCAGCAGAAAGGACCAACCATGAACTCACGGGACAGGCATCCGCGTCTGCCACAGCACGGCAGACGGGGCAGGCGCGCTCACCGGTGGCTGCGGACCCGGCGATATGTCGTCGCCGGGGCTTTGCTGTGCGCCGCCGTGGCCGCACTGCTGGCCGTCGCCGGCACGCGGGGGCGGCGAAGCGCGGATGTGGCGGCGGGGCCGGTGCCGGAAGCGACGCCGGCTGAGGCGACACAGGCGGCCGTTCCGACGTCCGAGCCCACCGCCGAACCCACCCCGGCGACGACTCAAGCACTGCCGGTCCTCACCCCCGATCCCCCTGGGGAGCAGCGCCCCGACCACCTGGCCTGGGGGTATGGCTATGAGGTCTACACCGATGGGCAGCGGGTGGACGCCTTTGAATCGGACACACTGTCCTTCCCGGAGGACGGGACCTACACGGCGCTGGAGGGCGTGTTGACCTTCCGGGGCGGAAACCTGCGCCAGAACGGGGCCTACGGCAGCGCGGCGCTGGAGGCCCGGGATTTCAAGGTGCTGTGGAGCCGGCGCATCGGGGCCATCGACAGCGGCTACACCCGGTGGACCGGGGTGGGCTGGACCGGCCAGCCCGTGCTGGTGCGCTGGCCGGAGGACCTGCGCCGGGGCATGAACATCGACGCAGCCTTCCAGTCCCGGGACGACCTGGTGGAGGGCATCTACGGCACCCTGGACGGCAACATCTACTTCTTCGAGGCCGGCACCGGCAAGCCCACCCGGCCGCCCATCAAGCTGGGCTTTCCCATCAAGGGCAGCGTGTCCGTGGATCCCCGGGGCTACCCGCTGCTGTACGTGGGCCAGGGCATCTCCAGGGCCAACGGCAGGACCGGCAGCATCGGCTGGCGGGTGTACAGCCTGATCGACCAGAGGGAGCTGTTCTTCCTCGACGGCCGCGACCCCCTGTGCCCCCGGGACCACGGCGCCTTCGACGGCGTCTGCCTGGTGGACGGGGCGGCGGACACCGCCATCCTGGGCGGGGAAAACGGCCTGTTCTACCGGATCAAGCTGAACACCCGCTTCGACCGGGAGACCATGTCGGTCTCGGTGTCGCCCCGGGTGACGGCCTACCGCTACCGGTGCGCCCTCTCCGGGGAGCTGGGCATCGAAAATTCCGTGGCGGCCTGGGGCGGCTACGCCTGGTTCGCGGACAACTCCGGCCTGCTCACCTGCCTGGACCTGAACGCCATGGCCCCCGTCTGGCTGCTGGACACCGGCGACGACACCGACGCCTCCATCGCCCTGGAGCCCAGCGACGACGGCCGCCTGGCGCTGTATACCGTCAACCAGGTGGACAAGCAGGGCCGGGAGGGCCGCTGCACCATGCGCCGGGTGGACGCCATGACCGGCATCTCCGACTGGAGCTTCTCGGTCAAATGCACCTCCGACGGCGACAATGGCGGCGGGGGTTTCGCCTCACCCCTGGTGGGGACAGGCCCCTACGGGGATTACGTCTACTTCAATATCTGCCGCACCGAGGGCGGTGGCACGCTGTTCTGCCTGAACAAGGCGGACGGGGCCCTCGTCTGGCAACGGGACATCGCCACCGGCTCCTGGTCGTCACCGGTGCTGGTTCGCCGGCCCGACGGCACAGGCGTGCTGGTGGTGGCCAACGCCACCGGCCGGGGCATGCTGCGCATGTTCGACCCCGCCAGCGGCAAAAAGCTGGGCGGGATACAGCTGCGGGGACTGATGGAGGGCAGCCCCGCCGTGTTCGACGACACCCTGGTCGTCGGCACCCGGGATTGCAGGATCTATGGCGTCCGTTTGCGCTGAATGCAGGGACGGCGTCACGCCTGTGTCAAAAAAATATCATTGTTATATCATATTGGGCTTGCATCCCGTCACTTTATATGTTAAAATACACTCATATGAAGTCGCATGCGCGGCCCGCAAAGGGGTCCGCACGATCGGAGGAGGGGTATACCAATGAGGAGTTCCAAAGCCGTCAAGAGGATGCTGTGCCTGGTCATGATCGCCACGATGCTGTTTGCGACCGCGATGCCGGCCTTTGCGTCCAGCAGTTCCAAGGGTGCCTATGTCGTCACCACCAGCAGCAAGCGCGACCGGCTCAGGGTTCACACCGCGCCCTGGGGCGATGTGGTGGATTACCTGAAACGCGGCGCGGTGGTCGTGTACAAGTCTTCCAAGAGCGGTTGGTGGAAGGTGGAATACTACGGCGGTTCCGGCTATGTGGACAGGAGCTACCTGACCTCCGTGACGTCCCTCTCCTCGGCGAAGTACAAGGCGATCACGAAGCTGTCCGTGTACACCAAGCCGAAGTCCAGCTCCACCTACCTGGGCACGCTGAAGACCGGCGTTAAGGTTTCCATCGTCGGCAAGAGCGGCAGCTGGGTGCACATCGCCAAGGGCTCCGCCCACGGCTGGGTGCTGGCCAAGTACCTGTACCGGGTGAGCTGATCCCGGAGCAAAAATCAAAAGAGGTCGATCACCGGCCTCTTTTTTGTCGCCCCAGACACTGGATACAATATTCCCGCCCGAACAGATAACACTGGACAATCCCCCCGGCCTTGGGGTATAATAAAAATGGTATAATTTGAAACTGCGTTTCATTGACAGAGAAAGGGTGTTTGCGATGATCTCCTGGAAAAACCTGGATACACTGGCAGCCTGGAAGAAGCTTTCCGGCATGAAGGACAAGGTGAACCTGCCCCAGGCGATGGCGGGCGAGGCCGGCGCGCAGCGGGTGGCGAAGTATTGTGTGCCCATGGCCGGCGGCCTGGTGTACAGCTACGCGGCGAAGGCCGTGGACGACGAGGTGCTCGCGGCGCTGGCCGAGCTGGCCGACGAGGCCCAGCTGGCGCAGAAGTACCAGGCGCTGCTGGAGGGCGAGGTCATCAACACCGGCGAAAAGCGCCGGGTGCTGCATCAGCTGACCCGCGGCCAGCAAGGCGCGGACGTGGTGGTCGACGGCGTCAACAAGCGGGAATTCTACGTGGCCCAGCAGAAGAAGGCCGCCGACTTTGCCAACAGGGTGCATGCCGGCGAGATCGTGAACGCCGCCGGCGAAAAGTTCACCACCGTGGTGCAGATCGGCATCGGCGGCAGCGACCTGGGCCCCCGGGCGATGTACATTGCGCTGGAGCAGTGGGCGCGGCAATGCGGCGCGCTGAAGATGGAGGCCCGCTTCATCAGCAACGTGGACCCGGACGACGCGGCCAGCGTGCTGCAGGGCATCGACGTGGCCCACGCGCTGTTCGTGCTGGTGTCCAAGTCCGGCACCACGCTGGAGACCCTGACCAACGAGGCCTTCGTGAAGAACGCGCTGGAGGGCGCGGGCCTGGACGCCTCGAAGCACATGGTGGCCGTCACCAGCGAGACCTCGCCCCTGGCCAAGAGCAGCGACTACCTGGCCGCCTTCTTCATGGACGACTTCATCGGCGGGCGCTATTCCTCCACGTCCTGCGTGGGCGGCGTGGTGCTGTCCCTGGCCTTCGGCCCGGAGGTGTTCGCCCGGTTCCTGGAGGGCGCGGCCCAGGCAGACGCGCTGGCGAAGAATCCCGACCCGCTGCAGAACCCGGCCATGCTGGACGCGCTGATCGGCGTGTACGAGCGCAACGTCCAGCTCTGGCCCGCCACCGCGGTGCTGCCCTATTCCCAGGCGCTGGCCCGCTTCCCGGCCCACCTGCAGCAGCTGGACATGGAGTCCAACGGCAAGAGCGTCAACCGCTTCGGCGAGCCCCTGAGCTACGCCACCGGCCCGGTGATCTTCGGCGAGCCCGGCACCAACGGCCAGCACAGCTTCTACCAGCTGCTCCACCAGGGCACCGACATCACCCCGCTGCAGTTCGTGGGCTTCCGCCAGAACCAGCTGGGCGTGGATGTGGACATCCAGGGCAGCACCAGCCAACAGAAGCTGTGCGCCAACGTGGCCGCCCAGATCATGGCCTTCGCCTGCGGCAAGGCCGACGAGAACCCCAACAAGGCCTTCGCCGGCGGCCGCCCCTCGTCCATCATCGTGGGCGACCGGTTGACCCCCGAGAGCCTGGGCGCGCTGCTGTCCCACTTTGAAAACAAGGTGATGTTCCAGGGCTTCTGCTGGAATGTGAACAGCTTCGACCAGGAGGGCGTGCAGCTGGGCAAGGTGCTGGCCAAGCGCGTGCTGGCCCACGACACCGATGGCGCGCTGAAGGCCTACAGCGACCTGCTGAACATCTGACCGGATGACCGCGACGCAGCGCGTCAAAGCGAATAAGCTGTATAAACCGCCGCAGGGGTACCCTGCGGCGGTTTGCATGTCCTGATTTGCCGCCCCTTTGTACTCAGAACTGCCGGATCAGGGCCACCAGCTTGCCCAGCACGGTGACGCTGTCCACATAGATCGGGTCCATCGTGGCGTTCTCCGGCTGGAGGCGCACCCGGTCCTCTTCATAGTAGATGCGCTTGAGGGTGGCCTCGTCCTCGGGGGTCATGGCCACCACGATCTCGCCGTTTTCGGCGGTGTCCTGCTGGCGCAGCACCACGATGTCTCCGTCCAGTATGCCGGCGTCGATCATACTCTCGCCCTCCACCTTCAGCGAGAACATCTTGCCCTGACCCAGCACGCTCTGGGGCAGCGTCAGGTATTCTTCGATGTTTTCGATGGCCAGGATTGGCTGGCCGGCGGTCACGCGCCCCACCAACGGCACGCTGCGCCCCCGGGCCTGGGACCCGTCCAACACCTCCAGAGCGCGGGGCTTGGTGGAATCCCGGCGAATCAGGCCCTGGGCCTCCAGGTGGTTCAGATGGGCGTGTACCGTGGAGGTGGAGCGCAGGCCCACCGCCGCGCAGATCTCGCGCACCGACGGGGGATAGCCCTTCTCCTCGATCTCCGATTTGATGAAATCCAGTATCTTCTGCTGATTTTCGTGTGACGTGCGCATGGTCCTTTCCTCCAAACAAATGTTCTATTTACAGTATAACACATCTGCGGTCAAAATGCAAACACATGTTCTGAATATTCTGCGTTAGTAACTGTTCAGTCTTATGTAAATTCTGACTGAATCCCCATGCAGCAAGCTGCGCCACCATGAATGAAACCGATGTGAGGGTGACAGGGAAGAGCGGAAGAGGTATTATAGAGTCACGGCGGAGGTCGATAACTAAGTGGGTGAAGAGCCCGAGACTGAATCTGACTAATGATTCCCGAGTTGCACCACGAACTGTCTGTTCGCAAGAAGCGAGAAAAGGACGTACAGTAATAAGATACCTGCGTAAATCGTCACACCCCTTCGTTCCCCTCACGCTGACGGACATGGCGCTGTCATTCTGAGGGAAGCGGAGGTTTTTTTCGGCATTGTCGCCCGGGATCGCCATAATTATGACAAAATTCCGAAAAGATGTGAAATAAGTGTCAAAAAGTGGCGAAAAGAGTGGAGCTGTGGTATAATGTGGGGCACAAAGTGGGGAAAAGGGGGTGAATCCGATGCCGGGCGCTGAATTCTCGGGCAATTACACGCATAATATTGACCCCAAGGGCCGGGTGACCATCCCCGCCGCCTATCGCGAGGCGCTGGGCTACGGGTTTACCATCGGCCTGAACAACGAGTTCAACGCCATCGCCCTGTATCCCATCGACAAGTGGCAGGACATGAGCCAGCGCCTGGACCGGATTCCCGACAGCGACGCCCGGGGCATGGCCTATGTGCGGCTGATCAAGGCCTTCTCCTTCACCAACCAGAGCCTGGACGGCCAGGGCCGCGTGCTGTTGCCCGCGGTGCTGCGCCAGAAGGCGGGCATGGACAAGGCGATCCGCTTCGCCGGCATGGGCCGCTGGCTGGAGATCTGGGATGAGGAACGCTTCGCCGCGACCTGTGAAAAGGCCGAGACGGACATCGCCGCGCTGCTGGACTATGTGAACGACCGCTACTACAGCAACCCGAACGGCACCAGCGCCAACGGATAGGGTTCTACCCCTGGCGGCGGAGGAATAGATATGAACAGGACGCGGACCCCCGGCAGGCAGCGGGAACAGAGGCTGAACCGCTGGCTCATGGCCGCCTTCGCGGCGGTGGTGCTCCTGGGCGTGATCGTCCAGATCACCATGATGGCGAAGCTCTCCGACCAGAGCAAGCAGACCTATGCCGCCCGGCGGGAGACCGTCGAGCTGGAGAGTCGCATCAACAACCTGACGCTCAGCCTGAACCAGTTCCACAACCGGGACCGGATCACGGCCAGGGCCCAGGCACTGGGCATGCAGCTGCCCGACGAAACGCAGCTCCGGGTGGTGAACCTGTCCGGGCTGTCCTACAGCACAACCGCGCAGAGCGCCGAAAACACCGGCGCTGGGGAAATGGAGTAACCGATATTTCCTGGGCGGGGAGGGGTGCGCTTGGTTCTCACAGGGCCGGTCATCCGTCGCCGCCTTGCGCTTTGTATGGCCGCGTTTTTCATGCTGTTTTCCGCGCTGGGCGGTCGGCTGTTCTGGCTGCAGGTCATCCAGGGACGGGCGCTGCAGCGCAGGGCCCAGTCCCAGTGGACCAGCGAGAGCGCCATACGGCCCACCCGGGGCCGTATCCTCGACCGGAAGGGCGCGGTGCTGGCCCAGAGCGCCACGGCCTACACCGCCTCCGCCAGTCCCCGGCAGGTGGTGGACGCGGACCGCTTCGCCGCGCTGCTGGCCCCGGTGCTGGACATGGAGGCCGCCGTCATCCGCAAGCGGGTGTCGGACACCAGCCGGGGCGGCGTCACGCTGAAGCGCCAGCTGCCCCGGGAGACGGCCCAGCAGATCAAGCGCATGAAGGCGGAGCACGCCGCCGCGGGCTCGGACGCGCTGAACGGCCTCTACCTGGAGGAGGAGAGCAAGCGCTACTACCCCATGGGCCAATTCGCCACCCAGCTGATCGGCCTGACCACCATCGACGGCGTGGGCCAGGCGGGGCTGGAGCAGTCGCTGGACCGCTATCTGTCCGGCAAGGCGGGCCGGGTGCTCAGCCAGGTGGACGGCAAGGGCCGCGCCCTGGGCTATGGCGACACGGAATACGTGGCCGCCGTCAACGGCGGTTCGGTGACGCTGACCCTGGACGCCTCGATCCAGTCCTTCGCCGAGCAGGCCGCCCGGCAGGCGCTGGAGGTCAACAATGCCAAGGCCGTGCGGGTGCTGGCTATGGACCCGGCCACCGGCGAGATCCTGGCGATGGTCAACAAGCCGGACTACGACCTGAACGATCCGCCCCGGGACGACATCGGGACTCTGACCGGCCGGATGCGCAACCGGGTGCTCACCGACGCCTACGAGCCGGGCTCCACCTTCAAGACGCTCACCGCCGCCGCCGCGCTGGACGCGGGGCTGGTGTCGGTGGACGAGGGCTTCTACTGCGCGGGCTCCGTGGTGGTGGAGGGGGGCAAAATCCGTTGCTGGGGCAAGCCCCACGGCGCGGAGACCTTCGCCCAGGCGCTGCAGAACTCCTGCAACCCGGTGTTCGTGGAGATGGGCCTGCGGCTGGGTGTGGAAAAGCTGTACCATTATATCGACGCCTTCGGCATCGGCAAAAAGACCGGGGTGGACATCCCCGGCGAGGCCGATGGCATCGTGATTTCCAAACAGGCCGTCAAGCGGGTGGACATCGCCCGCATCGGCTTCGGCCAGTCGGTGGCCGTGACGCCGATCCAGCTGCTCACCGCCGTGTGCGCCGTGGTCAACGGCGGCAACCTGATGCGGCCCTGGGTGGTGAAGTCCGTCACCGACGCCCACGGCGAAATCATCCGCCGGGGCGCGCCGAGGGTGGTGGGCCATCCCATCTCCCCCCAGACCTCCGCCGTGATGCGGGGGCTGCTGGAGGACGTGGTGACCCTGGGCGGCGGCAAGAACGCTTATATCCCCGGCTACCACGTAGGCGGCAAGACGGGTACGGCCCAGGTCTACGTGGACGGCGTGGTGTCCCGGGACACCCACATCGGCTCCTTCGTGGGGTTCGCGCCGGCGGACGACCCGCGCATCGCGGTGCTGCTGGTGGTGGACGAGGCGGACGTGCCGGTGGACTTCGGCTCGGTGACCGCCGCGCCCTTCGCCCGGGAGATTCTGGAAAAGGCGCTGCCCTACCTGGGGGTGGCTCCGGACACCGATGAGCCGCCCGCCGCCCAGGTGACGGTGCCCGACGTGACAGGCCTGGGGGTGGACGAGGCCCGCCAGGCGCTGGAGGCAGCGGGCCTGGACAGCGTACTGGATGGCGCTGGCGGACAGGTGGTCCGCCAGCTGCCGGTGGCCGGCGTGACGATGAACGCTGGGGCGCTGGTGATGCTGTACGTGGCAGGGCCGGCGGCGGAGGGCGATTCGGTGACGGTGCCCGACGTGACGGGCATGCCCGTGACCGAGGCGAACCGCCTGCTCAAATCCTATGGGCTCGAGCTGCAAATCGAGGGCAGCGGGCTGGCCGTGGACCAGTCACCCGCCGCCGGGGCCGCGGTGAATCCAACGACGCGGGTCGCGGTGCGCTTTGAACCGCCGTGACGCATTATTGATACATTGAGTCAATCTGGGGAGGCTGACGGATGAAACTGAATGCGCTGATCGGGAGGATTCCCGGAGAGGTCAGTACAAAGGGCAATACAGATATAGAGATCACGGAGCTGTCCGTCGATTCCAGGCGGGCGACGCCGGGATCGCTGTTCTTCTGCACCCCCGGTCTGCACATGGACGCCCACGATTATGCCCCGCAGGCCGTGGAAAAGGGCGCGGCGGCCCTGGTGGTGGAGCGCTTTCTGCCGCTGGACGTGCCCCAGGTCAGGGTGGAGGACGTGCGCGTGGCCGTCTCCTACGTCGCGTCGGAATACTTCGGCAATCCCTCGGAAAAGCTGATGATGCTGGGCATCACCGGCACCAAGGGCAAGACCACCACCAGCTTCCTGGTGAAGGCCATCATGGAGGCCGCGGGGGTGAAGACCGGCCTGATCGGCACGGTCTGTTCGATGATCGGCAGCGAGACCCTTCCCAACCGCCTGACCACCCCCGACCCCATCGAGACCCAGACGCTGCTGCGGCGCATGGTGGACGCGGGCATGGAGTGCGTCATCATGGAGGTTTCTGCCCACGCCCTGGATATGCACCGGCTGGCGGGCATGAAGTTCAAGGTGGCGGCCTTTTCCAATTTCTCCCAGGACCACCTGGATTACTTCCCCGACATGGACGCCTATTTCGCCGCGAAGATGCGGCTGATGGCTCCGGAAGTGTGCGAGAGCATCGTCTACAACGTGGACGACGAGCGCGTCAGCGCCGGTGTGCGCGCCCTGAACCGCCAGGCCATGCGCATCGGCATCCGGGAGAGCAGCGACGTGTACGCCAACGACATCGAGATCGGCGAGCGGGGCTGCAGCTTCCTGATGACCTGGCACAAGCGCTTCCGCACCACCATATCGCTGCACCTGGCGGGCATATTCAACGTCTACAACGCCCTGATGGCGGCGGGCATCTGCATCTGCGCCGGGGCGGGCCCCGAGAGCATCCGCCAGGGCCTGGAGAGCGTTTACGCCGTGCCCGGGCGCATCGAGCTGCTGGACACCGGCACCCCCTACCGGGTGATCCTGGACTACGCCCACTCGCCGGACAGCCTGGAGAACATCCTGAAGGCCGTGCGGCAGACCACCCGGGGCCGCATGATCGCCCTGTTCGGCTGCGGCGGCGACCGGGACCGGGGCAAGCGACCGATGATGGGCGAGATCGCCGGCGAGCTGGCCGACTACTGCATCCTCACCAGCGACAATCCCCGCAACGAGGACCCCATGGCCATACTGGACGCCATCGAGGCGGGCATCAAGCCCACCGGCTGCGAGTACGTGGTGATCGAGAACCGCCGGGAGGCCATTCGCTACGCGCTGAAGTTCGCCGATCCCGGGGACGTGGTGGTGCTGGCCGGCAAGGGCCACGAGACCTACCAGGAGATCCGCGGCGTCAAGCACCCCTTCGACGAGAAGGTGGTCGTGCGGGAGCTGCTTGAGGAGATGTGAGAGTTGAGGGTTGTGAGTTAAGAGTTGAGAGCAAGGAGCTTACTTATCTCTAAACTCTAATCTCTGAGCTCTAAATGAGAGGGGAACATAAGATGCAAAGACTGATCTGGACGGTGTTGGCGTCCTTCGCGATGGCGATCGTGCTGGGTCCGATCGTGATTCCCTGGCTGAAGCGGATGAAGTTCGGCAAGGAGATCTATGACCTCGGTCCCCAGACCCACAAGAAAAAGCAGGGAACGCCCCAGATGGGCGGCATCATATTCGTCGTGCCGGCGCTGATTGCCACGCTGGCCTTTTCCTATGGAACCGCCCGCTGGGATTTGATGCTGATGGCGGTGGTGTCGGCGCTGGGCTTCGGGCTGATCGGCTTTGTGGACGACTGGATCAAGATCAGGCTGCACCGGGCCGAGGGCCTGACGCCGAAGCAGAAGCTGGCCCCCCAGATCGTGCTGTCCGTGGCGCTGGCCTTCTGGGCCTACTTCAACCCGAACATCGGCTCGTCGCTGACGGTGCCCTTCGTCAACGTGGAGTGGAACCTGGGCTGGTTCTACATCCCGGTGATGGTTTTCGTGCTGGTGGGTACGGTGAACTCCGCCAACCTGCTGGACGGCTTGGACGGGCTGCTGGCCGGCTGCTCGCTGTTCGACTTCGTGACCATGGCCCTGATTTGCGTGGCCCTGGCCGCGGCGAACCCGGCCCGGGCGGACAACCTGCTGAACGTGGCCATCTTTGGCGGGGCGATGGTGGGCAGCCTGCTGGGCTTCCTGCGCTACAATTCCCACCCGGCCCGGGTGTTCATGGGCGACGTGGGCTCCTTCTTCATCGGCGGCGCGCTGGTGGGCATGACGATGGTGACCCGGCTGTCGCTGCTGCTGCCCATCATCGCCCTGGCGATGGTGCTGTCCAGCCTGTCCGACCTGATTCAGTTCGCCTACTTCCGGGCGACCCACGGCAAGCGCTTCTTCAAGATGGCCCCGCTGCACCACCACTTCGAGCTCAGCGGCATGCCCGAGACCAGCATCGTGGCCATGTACTACATCGTCACCGCCGTGCTGTGCCTGATCGCGCTGCTGGGATTCGTGGCGTAGGGATATGGGAATTGAGGAATGGGGAATGGGGATTGAATATACGCAATTCCCCATTCCCCATTTGCGGATTGACAAATTTGAGAAATACTGATTTGGCGGGCAGACGGAACCCCTCCGACCCCGCCAAAGGCGGGGTCGGAGGGGTTCCGTGTGCTCAGCATCAGCCCGACAAATCAGGATTTATAACGCCGACACTCAAAATTCCTCTCTGAAAAGGAGACTGAAAAACATGATGAAAGACAAAAAGGTGCTCGTATTCGGCATGGCCCGCAGCGGCATCGCGGCGGCGAAGCTGCTGCTGCAAAGGGGCGCGCGGGTGTGGGTCTGCGACGGCAAGGCCGAGGCGGACTTCAACGGCGCGCTGGACGATCTCAAAGCCGCCGGCGCGGTGCTCTGCCTGGGCGAGAAGCACCCGGAGAACCTGGTGGAGGGCATGGACGCACTGATCGTCAGCCCCGGCATCCCGGTTGAGCATCCCGCCGTGGCCCGGGCGAAGGCGCTGGGCGTCGAGGTGATGGGCGAGGTGGAATACGCCTACCGCGAGGCCAAGGGCCTGCTGCTGGCCATCACCGGCACCAACGGCAAGACCACCACCACCACGCTGCTGGGCGAGATCTTCAAGAACGCCGGTCGGCGCACCTTCGTGGTGGGCAACATCGGCATTCCCTACAGCGGCGCGGCGGGGGAGATGAAGCCGGGGGACGTGACCGTCTGCGAGATATCGTCCTTCATGATGGAGACCTCCCGGGACTTCCATCCCGCCATCTGCGCGGTGCTGAACATCTCCGAGGACCATCTGAACCGCCACGGCACGATGGAAAGATACATCGCGCTGAAGGAGCGCATCTTTGAAAACTGCGCCGGCGACGACGTGGTGGTGCTGAATTGGGACGACCCGGTCACCCGGGACATGGCCAATCGGGTAAAGTGCAGGGTGGCCTGGTTCTCCTCCCGCAACCCGGTGTCTTTCGGCGCGTTCGTGCAGGACGGGAACATCGTCTACGGCACGCCCCAGGACAACAAGCCGGTCTGCGCCGCAGACGAGGTGGTCATCCCCGGCGAGCACAACCTGAAGAACGCCCTGGCGGCCACGGCCATGGCCATGGCGGCGGGCATCCCCGCGCCGGTGATCCGCCACACGCTGCGCACCTTCAAGGGCGTGGAGCACCGCATCGAGTTCGTGCGGGAGCTGGAGGGCGTGCGCTTCATCAACGATTCCAAGGGCACCAACGTGGATTCCAGCATCCAGGCCGTGCGGGCCATGAAGCGGCCCACGGTGCTGATCCTGGGCGGCTATGACAAGCACACCGATTTCACCCCCCTGTGCGAGGAGATCCTGAAGTGCCCCATCTCCCGGATCGTGCTGATCGGCGACACCGCGAAGCAGTGCGAGAAGACCCTGGAGAAGGTGGGCTACCACGCCTGGGTGCACTGCGGCTACGACTTCAAGGCCGCGGTGGAGAAGGCCTTCGAGCTGGCCAACCCCGGCGGCAACGTGCTGCTGTCCCCCAGCTGCGCCTCCTTTGACATGTTCAAGGACTACGAGGCCCGGGGCGAGATATTCAAGGACATCGTGAACCATCTGGAGGGACGGCAGGCTTGATCCTCCGGCCCGCCTCCGGGGCCAATGATGCGCGGCGCTTCGCGTCGGGCAGAGATACGAAACGGGGCCTGCTCCCGGGCGTGGACCGGGGGTTGTTGCTCACCACGGCGCTGCTGCTGGTCACGGGCTTGGCGACCCTCTATGCCGCCAGCTACTACAACGCCCAGGACCACGGCGGCGCCCTTTCCGAGGTGCTGTCCCAGCTGCTCGGCGTGGGCGTGGGCGCGGCGGCGATGGTGGTGCTCCTGCATACGGACTATCGCGTCCTGGCGAGGCCCTGGCTGTGCGGCGGGCTGCTGGCGGTGAGCCTGGTCATGCTGACGCTGGTGGCGATACCGGGCATCGGGAAGATGCTCAACGGCTCCCGGCGCTGGCTGCGGCTGGGGCCGGTCAGCTTCCAGCCCTCGGAGCTGGCGAAGTACGCGATGATCGTGTACCTCGCCCGGGCGCTGAGCCAGAAGCGGCGGGACGTGACCCGGTTCTTCCGGGGCCTCGCGCCGCTGTTTGTGCTGCCGGGGATCATGTTCCTGCTGATCCTGATGCAGCCGAACCTGTCCACCGCGGGCAGCATACTGATCGTCACGGCGGTGATGGTGATGATTGCCGGGGCCCGATGGCGGCACCTGGGCCTCGTCGGCGCGGCAGGCATGGCCCTGGGCACGTTCTACGCCCTGTCCGAGGACTACCGCCGGGCGCGGCTGATGTCCTTCCGGCATCCCTTCGACTTCATGACCAATGAGGGCTACCAGCTGTCCCAGTCGCTGCTGGCCTTCGGCTCCGGCGGCCTGTTCGGCATGGGGCCGGGCATGGGGCGGCAGAAATTCGCCTTCCTGCCCTACCCGGAATCCGACTTCATATTCGCCGTGGTGGGGGAGGACCTGGGATGGGTGGGATGCGTGGCGGTGCTGGCGCTGTTCGGCGCGTTCCTGTTCTTCGGCCTGCGGGTGGCCATGCGCTGCCCGGACCGTTTCGGGGCCATGCTGGCCGGGGGCATCACCTGCATGATCGGCGTCCAGTGCGTGCTGAACGTGGCCGTGGTGATCGGCATGATGCCCACCACAGGCTTGCCCCTGCCCTTCTTCAGCGCCGGCGGCACCTCCGTCAGCATACTCATGGCCGCCGTGGCCGTGCTGATGAACATATCGAGGGATAATATGAGTATTTAGTATCCAGTGGTTAGTATTTAGTGATGGTTCAAATTCCTTTAACGCTTCGCTAGGCCTTCGGCCACGGGATTTGTTTGATTCAATGGAAACGGCAGTGATTTCAACGTTTCTCGGTCCATTCAAGAGAAATCCGCAAGGATAGTCGACGCGGAGCAAGTCCTTTAGGGCTCCTCCACAAACCACTAAATGCTAAATACTAAATACTGAATTCTGATTTGTCGCAACGCGACACATCAGAATTCCCGACTCCCTTCCGGAGGCAATAATGCGTAAGAAGAGGAAAAGACAATCGATCCTGCCCTGGCTGGTCGCCATCGCGGTGCTGGGGGTGGCCCTGTGGCTGCTGCTGGCGAGGGTGGTGTTTGTGGTGCGCGGCGTACAGGTGGACGGGGCAGGGGAGATCCCGGCCGGCGACGTGATGCGCCTGAGCGGGATTCGCCTGGGCGCGCCCATGCGCCGGGTGGACCCGGAGCAGGTGCGGCTGGACGTGGAGAGCGACGGCCGGCTGGCCTTTGTGGACCTGGAAAAGCGCTACCCCAACCAGATCCTGCTGTCGGTGCGCCCCCGCAGCCACGACGCGGTGGTCCAGCAGGGCGGCAATACGCTGATCCTGGACGCCCAGGGCTACGTAGTCGAGGTGGTCGACCGGCTGCCCGAGGCGCAGATGCCCTATGTCAGCGGCCTGCGGGCGTCGTATTACCGGCTGGGCCGCCAGCTGGACACCGCCGACGGCCGCGTCGCCGCCATGGCGGCGGTGTTGGAGGCGCTGAAGGCCCGGGGGGCCATGCCCTACGCCTCGGAGGTCAACGTCGAGGACATCGAGGACCTGCGCATCATCACCCGGACGGGCGTGACGGTGCTGCTGGGCAACGCCGGGAACATGCCCGACAAGATCGCCTGGATGGCCGGGGCCCTCGCCGACCTGGAGGCCCGGGGCGAGCGGGGCGGCCGGCTGGACGTGGTCAGCGGCACCAAGGCCGACTACATCCCCGAGACGACCCCCGAGCCCAACGGGAAGCTGTACGGCTTTGACGCGACAACCCCCACCGCCACCCCCATCCCCGAGGACACGCCCGCGCCGGAGAGCTGAAAGAAAAATTCTGATTTGTCGAGGTAATGACGAACTCCCCTTTGGCTAACTTACCGGGGGTATCGGGGGCGGTAGCGCCCCGATCTTTAATCGTACGCGGCGGCGTGTACGCCGCGGGCGGGGCCTTTTTTGCGACGCGAAGCTAGTCCTTCAGGGCGGCAGGGAG
>JAFWEL010000078.1 GCA_017512905.1 Clostridia bacterium | reverse complement strand
TTGCAGATTTGCCGCCCGGAAATCGCTTGCGACGCGAAGCTAGTCCTTTAGGACGATTTCAGGCAAATCTGAGGAGGATGTATTGAAGGGGGACCTGTCCCCCTTCAAACGGGCGCAAGCCCGCGACAAATCAGAATTTGCCTACGGCTGAACAGTTACGATAGGGGATTCAATACATGTCAGGGCTCCATCTGTTATCGGGGATGGAGCCCTGATGATAGAGGTATCGCCAAAGGACGCTGCTTGACGATCCGGGAGCTGACGAAAAATTGCCTCTGTCCGTTCGAGGCCGGAGGCAGGTCCATGCTGAACGGAATATTATCTCCTGACAGGGTGACACTGAATTGGCTTCTCATCTGGGTCAGGGAAGAAGCTTCGCGTTTAGCCGACGCTGAAGGCAGGTGAAATAATACTAATCTCAATCTAAATAGCAACCCTCTGCGGGCACCTTTTTCGCCCTGCCGTTGTCTCGCTACGGTCAACGATGCCCTGCATCGCCTCCCTCCGCTCTGCTTAGGCAGAACGAAAAATCTGCTCCGCATCTATTTGCTTTTAGATTGAGCTTAGTTTAAATCAACGGCACTGTCTTGAAAAGCAGGCTATGGTAGACTATAATAGTAAGTGTAAACTAATCGTCCCGTCGCGCCAGATGGATCAACGGATGGCAGAGGCCACCGGCTGCGCGTTGCGCCGGGAGCTTATGCTTGTGGCCGGGGATGATGAATGCGATATTGGATTGTGGGTGAGAATATATGAAAAACATGACCTCCAGACAGAAGATCCTGCTCGGATGTTTTGCCATGGCGCTCGCTATGATCGGCGACTTCCTGCTGGGCTTCGGCACGTTCAGCATGACAGGCGATTCGAATGTTTCCATGGGGATCGCGGCAAACGTCGTACCGGATTGGCGTTATGCGGTGTCGTCGATTCTGGGTTTCCTTTGTGTGCCGTTCTTCGCCGTCGCCGCGATTGAGCTGCTGAGGGTGATGGAGAAAAAGTACGGCCTGCAGGATCAAAGGCTGTACAGGCTGTTCAAAATCGCAAACTGGGGCGGGATACTCTATTTCGCGTTCATTCACATCGGCATCTGCATGCTACCGGTGGTATTCAATGCCGGAATGGAGGCGACGGGTGATGCGGCAGCTTCCGTCGGTATGATGCTGCGGGTGTTGAAGAGCATCGCCGCCCCCATGGTCGCCGGCTTTATCGTCTGCGATGGCTTTGTGACGGTCGGCTGGATCGGCATGGTCGTCAAGGGTATGGTGCCGGTAAAGAAGATCGCGCTGATCTGCAATCCGCTGATTATCGCCCTGGTGGGACAATTGATGAACCTGATCGCGGAAGGCCTGGATTCCGGCTTTGAATCATTTGGATGGCTGCTGATGTATCTGGTATGTGCCATGAAGCTGGTTGGGAAAAAAGAGCGGATATAAGGCGGTAAACAATAGGGGACGGTTCAAGGATTAAGCGAACCGGGCGTGGAAGCCGGAAGGATTTCCGGGAAAGATGATGCCCGGTGGCATGAGTTCCGGATACGCGAAGCTGGCGGATTGGGGGATTGACGTATTCGCCTGCATAACCCCGTAAAAAACGTTGACCCTGGCTGCATCGGTGGGCACGATGCCGGTGAGCTGATGAAAAAGGAATAGAAGACGCACGTGACCGCCGTCAAATAATCCGGATCTTTCTGCAAAAAGGGAGGAGCTACAGCCGGGCATGAGCGAAGGCGTGTGGGAGAAATGCCGCAACCGCCAAATCAGAGCTTTGAATCAAAGGATGCGCCAGTGAATTATACACTGCAAAAACGTTCACGAAGTGTTCATCACCTTGTTAGCACTCATCTATTGACAGTGCTAACAAAACGCGTATAATATAATATGCACCGGGGGGGAATGAAAGAAGGAACTCCGGAGGTTCAGGGTAGCGACATACAAAGACCGACGCCGACACGACAATCCGCAAGAGGATGTCACCTGTAGGGGTATAGGCCGACGGCGGATGCGCGACCAGCGCGAGAGGGTCAAAAGGAGGTATGAGTTATGTTGATCCCGAGTATCTTTGGTGAGAATCTGTTTGATGAGTTTTTTAACGATTGGAATCGCGAGTTCCGGAATATGGACCGCCAGCTCTATGGCAAGAATGCCGCGCGTGAGATGAAGACGGACGTGCATGAGCACGAGGATCACTACGAAGTCGACATCGATCTGCCGGGCTTCAAAAAGGAAGACATCAATCTGGAGCTGCAGAACGGCTACCTGACCGTGAGTGCGACAAAGGGCCTTGAGAAAGAGACAAAGGGCAAGACGATCCGGCAGGAGCGGTACGTGGGCAGCATGCAGCGCAGCTTCTATGTCGGCGACGCGCTTACGGAAACAGACATTGGGGCAAAGCTGGAGAACGGTGTGCTGAGCCTGAGCATCCCCAAGGCCGATGCCAGGAAGATTCCCGAGAAGAAGACCATCATGATCGAAGGATAATTGAAACAAAGGTGGTTCCCCGGCTGGTTCGCGAAACCAGTCGGGGATTTATTATCCCCGTTTTTCCTGTAGACATCGCTCCTCCAGACTGCTATAATGGTCCTGTGAGGGCAACAATGAAGCCAACAGGCGGGCTGCGGTTAAATAGATCAAACGATGCAGCTGTCTGATCCGGATGTGCAATTCTATAAGGGCAATATACATGCCACAGCCCCTAAAGCGCTGGACGGCTGTCCCCGAAGGACGTCTTTGAGATTTGCCACCGTGCAGGGTATGATTCCTTGCGCTTATCAGAATCCTTGAACACATATTATATTCGCCAGGACGCTGAAGGAGGCCGCAGATCAATTATGTCAGCCACAAGTGATAGAATCAGAAGGGAATTTGCCGCGAGCGATGCCGTGCGCGACGCGGGACTGACGACGCCGGACGATATTCAAAGGTTTGATGATATTGCCTATGGCAGTCATCCGCTGCAAAAGCTGGATATATACAGGCCGAAGGAGGCGACAGGCCTGCTGCCCGTCATTGTCAGCGTTCACGGCGGCGGATGGGTTTACGGAGATAAAGAGCTCTATCAGTATTACACGATGAGCCTTGCTCAACGGGGCTTTGCCGTAATCAACTTCTCCTACCGTCTTGCGCCTGAGAGTCGGTATCCCGCCCAGATGGAGGATGTCGCGACCGTGTTTGACTGGGTCAATAACCATGCCGCGCAGTATGGCATGGATGCGAACAACCTCTTCGCGGTTGGCGACAGCGCCGGCGCACACCTCTTGGGCCTGTATTGCGCCGCCTGTACCAATCCGGAGTACGCAGGTCGCTATCCATTCTCCTTTGGCCCCACACCGAAGGCGATTTCCCTGGCCTGCGGCGTATATACCATAGAAAAGGGGAAGGAGCAGGATATGAAACTGATGGAGGACCTGCTGCCCGGAGGGCCTACAACTGAAAACCTGGAATGGGTGGATGTGAAGCGCTGGCTGACCCCCGCCTTCCCGGAGACATTCCTGTTTACCTGCACGGGCGATTTCCTGCAGGAACAGGCCGACGCGATGCAGGTCGCGCTGAGGGAAAAACAGGTGCCGCATATCATGCGATTCTACGGGGATTCAAGGCATGAGCTGGGCCATGTGTTTCATTGCGATATGAGATCTGAAGCCGGACGACGCTGCAATGATGAACAGTGCGCGTTTTTTGGGTCAGTTCACAGGACCCTTGATGGATTCCACACCAGATAATCGCCAGAAACCAGCCTGTATTCGATCCCGTGAAAACGTCCCTTGATGCTGTCGTGGAAGCGGGCCTGGCCGTGGCAGTGGGCATAGATGACCTGCTCCGCGCCGTAGGCTTCAGCCATGTCCGTGAAGCCGCTGCGCCTTTGGAGGATATTGGTGGGCGGGTAATGGAGGAACATAATAAAGCGGGTATATCCGTCATGCTTCGCGGCTTCAAAGGAGGCGCGAAGGCGTTCCAGCTCCCGCTCTATCAGCTTATCTGCATGCGCCGCTTCCTTTTCGTCCCAGCCGGTGATCTGCCCGCGACGATTCAGGTAAAAAGGGCCTTCAAAGGTGTAGCCCTTGGTACCTACCAACGCATAATCGCGGTAGGGGAAGTAGTTGTTTTGCAGGAAGAACAGCCGGCTCCCAAATTGGTGGTTCAGCGCGGCGGTTTTCTTCGCATCCCAGAACATGTCGTGGTTGCCCCGGAGGAGCACCTTTGTGCCGGGTAGATCCATGATGTATTGCAGATCCTTCTCACATTCAGCAAGGGTGCGGCCCCAGCTGTGATCGCCGACGAGCACCAGGGTGTCGTTCTCGTGAACCACGGCGGCGCAATTCTTCCGAAATCGTTCCTCGTGGTTTCTCCATACCCTCTCCTTCAACTGGCCGGGTGCTTTAAGCTGGGACTGAAAATGCAGGTGAAGATCCCCAATGGCGTATAGACTCATGGCTGTGTCTCAACTTTCTATATATTTCAGGGCTTCCCGGGCTGATCACGGCAGAAAAGAAACCCACCTCGCTTCTTTCCAAAGGAAATACCGCGCAATGAATGGGGCAGCCGGCGAGTGATTTTCGACAGATGCCATTGCGGATTTCACCGGTTTATTGTTGGGTTATCAGGAAATCTACAAGCAGCAGATGTCGTTAATGACACCGTCGGATGCGCTGCGTATTGTGCGGTAGTTTCTTAAAGGGGGAAAGCGACCGCGTCAGAATACAGTCTTTTCAGGGTTGCCAGAAAATCCTTCAGCGCGGTACGATGGTCATCCTTATGCGTACACAGGACGCAGGAAAAGGTCTCCCTGCAGTCAAAGGGGATCCACGCGAACTGCCCGCTGTGGTCATTCAGAAAACCGGGTGCGAGGCAGATGCCCTTCCCGGCGGCGACGTTGACGCGGGTTGTGTCGTGGTCCGGGCTGTTGAAATACCGGATTTTGCCGGAGGCGATCAGGCGGTGCTGCACGGCACGCAGTGCCGGGGGCGAGCCGCCGCCCACCATCAGGGTGCGCCCGTAGAGATCCTCCTCGCGGATCAGGTTTTTCGCCGCGAGGGAGTCGTTTTTGTTCGCGATCAGATAGATGCGGCTTTCGAACAGATCGTGTACAGCAATGCCGGGAATATGCTTCGTCTGCTCTTTCAGGGCGAACAGTATGTCCACTTCATTTCTCAGGAAGGCCTCGACGCCATTTTCGTATTGGAAAACTGGCGTGATCTGCACATCCGGGTAGGCTTCCCCGAACAGCCGCATGGCTTCGGGGAGGAAATACACGGCCTGGAACACCATCAGGCTGATGGAAATACTGTCTGTGTACTTCGAGCTGAAATTCTGACCCTGCTCGATTGCGCGCTTCAGGTCTTCGCGCAAACTCGCCAGTGCCGTGACAAACTGTGACCCGGCAGGGGTCAGCGCCGCGCCCTTTCCGCTGCGTTCAAAAATGGCAAAGCCGACTTCATCCTCCATCAGTTTGATCTGGTAGGAGAAGGTTGGCTGGCTGACGAACATATTCTCCGCAGCCCTGCTGAAATTGAGGGTATGGGCAAGCTCGATGCAGTAGTCGATCTGTTTGGTGGTCATGTTGGCCTCCGGATATTTAAAAATCAAATCAATTATACAGCAATTGAATTGGACTTTGCAATATATTTGACGTATAATACAATCATCAAGATCAGATTTGGAGGATAAAATCATGGCCAGGACTTTGATCGCATACTTCTCCCGAGCGGACGAAAACTACTTCGGCGGCGCGATGCGCTATGTGAAGGTGGGCAACACCGAGATCGTCTGCAACCTCATGAAGGAACTGATCGACGCAGACACTTTCAAAATCGAAATGAAGGAGACCTATTCCCCGGTCTACATGACCTGCATCGAGGAGGCCAAGCGCGATTTGCGGGCCAAGGCGCGGCCGGAGCTGGTTTCGCTGCCGGAATCCATTGACAGCTACGATACCATCGTGCTGGCCTATCCCAACTACTGGGGCACGATGCCCATGGCGGTGTTCACCTTCCTGGAGGCCTTTGACTTTTCCGGAAAAACCATACTGCCCCTGTGTACCAATGAGGGCAGCGGCATGGGCGGCAGCGAGCGCGACATCAAACGCGCCTGCCCCGGCGCTGAGGTGAAAAAGGGCCTGTCTGTCACCGGCAGCCAGGCGGCAGATTCCAAGGCTTCTGTCCGGAAGTGGCTGTCCGGGAACGGAATGATGTGACGATGGACGAGCGAGAGATCATCCGGGAGATGTACCGGAAATACTGGCGGTACATGATTGAAAAGGACGCGGACGGGCTGCGCAGCCTGATGGCGAAGGATTACTATCTCATGCACATGACCGGCGTGAAGCAGTCCGCGGAGGTTTTCCTGAGGGGGCTGTTGGATGGAACGTTCAACTACTATTCCGCCGACCACGATGACATTGAGGTCTGTATTGACGGCGATCGGGCCGAGATGATCGGGCGCAGCCGCGTGTGCGCCGCTGTGTATGGCGGACGAAGGAGCACCTGGCGCTTGCGGGGGGATTTCACCCTGCGGAGGGAACAGGGGTTATGGCGGTTCGCCAGTTCCCGGGCATCGACCTATTAATTCTAATCTCAATCTAAACTGCAACCCACTGACCAAATCGGTGTTTTCAAACCTGTAGAGATGTGGTATCATATAGCTGTCGAACCGGGATTTGCCATAATGGATTGTTCTTGTCTACATTCGCCGATTTCACGCGCGGAACAAAACGTCCGGGGCCGACGTCCAATGATTGATACTATTCTCAATCTAAAATGTTATCAAGCAAGGAGATGTTTTTTCGCCGATGCAAGGATGAAAACGCAGGCTTGCTGGCGACGCGAAGCCAGTCCTTTAGGACGCAAGTCAATTTTTTCGGACGCAGCAGCGGCGGAATAGCAGCCCTTGATTGATGTTATTTTAGACTGAGAGAAGAGTATGAATATGATGAAAGAGGGAAAATGAACATGAAAAAGTATGGTTGGCTGATGATTATGATGGCGTTGATGGTCATGCTTGGATCCATTGGGGTCGTTCACGCGGAAGTAATACCGCCTTATGGGCCGGGCCAGCAGATCGGTTACCCGGCCGTGGTGCTGTGCGAAAAGCTCACATTGCGGGAAAAGGCGAGCGCTTCCTCCAAAGCGATGCACTCCCTGAATTATGGAGATCGGCCCATCGTGATAAACGCGGATCTGCCGGCGGGTCCGGAGGAAGAGAACGGATTTGTTTATTGTACGCTTGGTGATTCTGAAGACTCGCCCTGCGGCTGGATCGATTCAGACTACATCGTCATCAACCCGGCCTGGTATGTGACAGAGCAGAAAACGGCTGTCTACGCCTGGGATGACACTGCCGCGCCAAAGGTCGCCCTGCTTGAGAAGGATGCCCGGCTTCCCATCCTGAAAGATGAGGGCGACTGGTATCTGGTCAGCCTTCGCGGCGCGGTTGGATGGATTCACAGGTGATACGAATTGACCTGTTGCGCTGCCTGGCATCTTAGAAGCACGCGCTGCAGCCCTTTCGGGATCCATATCGTCAACAGGTCGTTGAAAAGCCTGATCTTCGGGTCAGGCTTTTCCAGTTTTGGACCGCCCATTTGTACCAGGAGACCCTCCAATAATTGATACTAAACTCAATCTAAACAGCAACCCTCCGCGGGCATCTTTTCCGCCCTGCCGTTGCCTCGCTGCGGTCAACGATGCGCTGCATCGCCTCCCTCCGCTCCGCTTAGGCAGAACGAAAAATCTGCTCCGCACAGGTTTACTTTTAGATTGAGCTTGGTATTAACAGGTTGATATATCCATTATGTATCAATGTCTTGCTTCAACCATTAAAAAACCACCTCGCCGTTCATCGCTGTCCGGCGGCGCCGGAGTGGCACGATTGGGTTGACATGTCGGGATGAATATAGGATAATGTAGAAAATGAGATGATAAGCAATTGAATAAGGGGTGAAGGTATGAAGCGGACAGAGCGATGGGGCATATTTGAAATTGCCCTGAAGGGGAAGGACGACGGGAATCCCTTCCTGGATTACGAAATCGTGGGCGCTTTCTCAGGCGAGCACGAGAGCGTGAGGGTCAAGGGCTTCTACGATGGCGAGGGCGTGTATCGTGTGCGATTCATGCCGTCCTTCGAGGGAAAGTATACCTATGTCATAGAGGGCAGCGCCGTCGATTCGCCAGTGACGGGGACGTTTGAGGCTGTCGCGCCGGCAGCCAACAATCACGGACCGGTGCGGGTGGTGGACGGGACCCTGCTGGCTTGGGGCGACGGTACGCCCCATTATTCGGTGGGCACGACGTGCTACGCATGGGTGAATCAGGACATGGATTTGCAGGAACAGACGCTGGATACGCTGTCGAAGTCGCCCTTCAACAAGATCCGGTTCTGTATTTTTCCCAAGTTCTATGAGTTCAACAGAAAGGAGCCCATCACGTATCCCTTTGAGCGCGGCCACGGCGAGGGGCTGGACCCGGCCCTCGTGGCGATCCAGGCCAACCGCACCTATTGGCCGCTGGAGCAGGTGCCGGAGATGGATTACGGCTTCGACTACACCCGGCCTAACGTGGCCCACTTCAGGCGCTTCGACCAGCGCGTCCGGCAGCTGATGGAGCTGGGCATCGAGGCGGACATCATACTGATGCACCCCTACGACCGTTGGGGCATGAATGAGATGAGCGCCGCGGCCTGCGACGCCTACCTGGGGTACATGGTGGCCCGCTACGGCGCGTTCCGCAACGTTTGGTGGTCGTTGGCCAACGAATACGACATCATTCCCACCAGGACGGCGGAGGACTGGGAGCGCTATGGGAAGCTGATCGCGGAAAATGACCCCTATCATCACATGTGCTCCGTGCACAACTGCATTGAGTATTATGATTTCTCAAAGCCCTGGGTGACCCACCAGTCCCTCCAGCGGACGGACTTCTACAGGACCACGGAGTACACCGATGAATTGATCGGGAAGTATCGCAAGCCTGCCGTGTGGGACGAGATCTGCTACGAGGGCGACATCAGCCTGGGCTGGGGCAACATCACGGCCCGGGAGCTGGTGCGCCGCTTCTGGGAGGCGTTCCTACGGGGTGGGCACGCGGGACACGGCGAGACCTATCTGGATGACAGGGATATCCTCTGGTGGTCCCATGGCGGCGTCCTGAAGGGTGAGAGCGCGCCAAGGATCGCGTTTCTCAGGAAGATCCTGGAACAGACCCCCGGCCGTGGCCTGTGCAGGGGCAAGGGCATTTTCGACGAGGTGGTGGGCTGTGCCGTGGACGCGCCGGAGGATTATCAGATCCACTATCTCGGCATTTGCCAGCCCAGGTATCGCATGCTGGTCCTGCCCGGGGACGGCGACTATGAGGTGGAGATCATTGACACCTGGAATATGACCGTCACCCCGGTGGGCCTCCGCCACGGCGCGACGCGCATCGAGCTGCCGGGCAATCAGTACATGGCGATTCGGTTGAGGAGGGCGTAGCCCATGAACAGGAAACCTGTATTGGATATCAGGATCGAATCCAACGGTCCCACGGTGCATATGACCGGTGAAAACGGCGAGGTACTGATGATTCCCTTCAAGGGGAGCGTTGAGAGTGAGATCTTCAAGGGCATCGTGGAGCCCTGCGGCGTGGACACCCAGGTGGTAAACGCGGCCCATGTGCGGCATATGTCCGCGAGATACATGCTCACAGGCACAGACGCGGACGGCAATGCCTGCCACATCTACGTGGAAAACAACGGCTGGTTTGACGACCTGACCAAATCCATGCCTTTTCATACCGTGCCAACCTTTTACACCGACAGCCCCAGGCTGGCGGCCTACCTGCACCGCAACCAGTTTGTGGGCGAGGGCGTGGACGAGGCGGACGGCCTGCACATCCGTTTCTATGAGATCGATCATCAGGAGGGCGGATAACGAGGAATGGCTCCGCGTCCCAGGCGCCATATTCACGGCCACTATACCGTGGGATGCCCGTTTGGAGAAAACGGCTTGACAGTCAGCGTGACACATAGTCAATACATGAGGGATTTACACTTTGACGGAATGTCGGCTGTTATGGCTTTTGTGCACAAGCACATCCATAACCCCGTCTGTAGCGATGTCTGGGCACTGCCGGGACCCGCGGTTTACATCTGATTCACGTGCAAAAGGATCCGACAGATGCATCTGAAGAAAAACATATTGCGACTTGAAAAATGATATTGACATCGCGTCAGATATAGTGTATACTATGAATTGACATGATGTCAGTTTTGCAATAATGAACAGGAGGCTGACAGAAACATGAAATATGCAAGACTCGGAAACAGCGCATTGAACGTCTCCCGCATCTGCATGGGCTGCATGGGCTTTGGCGACGCGGGCCAGGGCCAACACGCCTGGACGCTGGACGAGGAACACTCCCGGGAGATCATCCGGCGTGGGTTGGAATTGGGCGTCAACTTCTATGACACGGCCATCGCCTACCAGTCCGGCACCAGCGAGCAGTACGTGGGACGGGCGCTTCGGGATTTCGCCAAGCGCGACGAGGTGGTGGTGGCCACCAAGTTCCTGCCCAGGACCCAGGACGAGATCGCGGCGGGCGTCACCGGGCAGCAGCACATCGAGCGGATGCTGAACAAGAGCCTTGAAAACCTGGGCATGGACTATGTGGATCTGTACATCTATCACATGTGGGACTGGCAGACGCCCATCGAGGACATCCTGGACGGCCTGAACAGTCAGGTGAAGGCGGGCAAGGCGCGGTACATCGGCATCTCCAACTGCTTCGCCTGGCAGCTTTGCAAGGCCAACGCCATCGCCGAGCGGGAGGGCTGGGCGAGGTTTGTGTCCGTACAGGGCCACTACAACCTGATCTTCCGGGAGGAGGAGCGGGAAATGGTGCCCTACTGCCACGAGGAGAACATCGCCCTGACGCCCTACAGCGCTCTGGCCTCGGGCCGTCTTGCCCGCAAGCCGGGGGAAACCTCCGCCCGGCTGGAGAAGGACGCCTACGCGAAGTTCAAGTACGACGCGACGAAGGAACAGGACGACATCGTCATCAACCGCGTGGCGGAGATCGCGGAGAAGCGCGGTGTGAGCATGACAGAGGTGTCGCTGGCCTGGCTGTTGACCAGGGTGACCGCGCCTGTGGTAGGCGCGACGAAGTTCCACCACATCGAGGGCGCGGCGAAGGCTGTGGACCTGGAGTTGACCGACGAGGAGACGGCATATCTTGAAGCGCCCTATGTGGCCCACCCCCTGGCGGGCGTCATGGCGCAGAACAAGCCCGCGAACGCAAGGGAAAAGCATGTGTGGACGACCGGAAACCAGAAAATCTGAATAGATGACTGTGGAAGGATGAACGATTGATGAAAAACATGAATGAGAAGATCACACAGACTGCCGGCCGGCAGCAGCTGGGCGCGTTCGCGCCGATGTTCGCACACCTGAACGACGATGTGCTGTTCGGAGAGGTGTGGAACGCGGAGGCCATTGATGTCAAGACCAAGTGCATCATCACCGTCGTATCGCTGATGGCTTCGGGCATCACGGATTCGTCCCTGACTTATCATTTGCAGAACGCCAAGGCCCACGGCGTGACGAAGGATGAAATCGCCGCCATCATCACCCACGCCACGATGTATGTGGGCTGGCCCAAGGGCTGGGCGGTGTTCCGGCAGGCCAGGGAAGTCTGGAAAGAAGAGGAATAACCCATTGATAAGGAGGTCATTGAGATGAAAAAAGTATTTGCGCTGATGATGGCACTCTGCCTGCTGATGGGCGTGGGCGCGTTTGCGGAGGACGCGGCCCACAGCGACACGCTGGTGATCTACTTCTCCTGCACCGGCACCACCAGGGGCGTGGCGGAGAAGCTGGCGCGCGTGACCGGCGCGGACCTGTACGAGATCGTCCCGGCGGTGCCCTACACCGAAGAGGACCTGAATTACAGCGACCGCTCCACACGCGCGACCTCCGAGCAGGATCACCCCGATACCCGCCCCGAGATCGGCGGTGAGGACGTGGACCTGACCGGTTACACCACCGTTTACATCGGCTATCCCATCTGGTGGGGCGAGGAGCCGCGCATACTGTGTACCTTCTTGGAGGGTTGCCAAGGACGATGACACTGCCCTATGGACAGCATGGAACAGGTATGGTAAAATAGGGAAAAATGACTTGATACCATGAGGAGAAGCTGTGGCGCTTCGCAGACTCAAATACAGGCGCTGATGCCAACGGCCACGGCAGCGGAGGGCAATATGAATGAGATCATGATTCCTGGCAGTATGGGCGATATTTACGGCATCCTGCAGCTTCCAAAGGCGGAGGGCCCTGTCCCGCTGGTCATACTGTCCCACGGCTTTGGCGGGACGCATGACGGAAACCGGGATTATGCGGATTACTTCCTTGACAAGGGCTTTGCGGCCTATAGCTTTGATTTCTGCGGCGGCGGATCAGGGTCAAAGAGCGCTGGAACCATGCTGGAGATGTCTGTGCTGACGGAAGCCAGAGACCTGATCGCGATTATCGATCACTTCAGGACAGACGACCGCTTCGACCGCATCTTCCTGTGGGGGGCGAGCCAGGGCGGATTTGTCTCATCCTGGGTGGCTGCCCGGCGGCCGGAGGATGTGAAAGCCATGGTGCTTGAATTTCCGGCCTTTGTGCTGCAGGATGACGCCAGGCGGAGGGCCAACCCGGACGGCTCCTTCCCGGAAACCGAAACGGTGATGGGGACCTGTATTGGCCGCATCTACAGCGAGGATGCCGTATCCTTTGATATTTATGATGTGATCGGAGGCTATACCGGCGATGTGCTGATCCTCCATGGAGACGAGGACGGGATTGTGCCGCTGAGGTATTCCCAGAGGGCCGTGGAGGTCTATACCTCTGCCGAATTGGTCGTCATGCCGGGACAGAACCATGGATTTACGGGGCAGGCCAGAGCCGAAGCCATGGAGCGGGCGACGTCCTTTTTCCGGGCACACGTGTTCGGGGACGGCCGTGCGCCCGGGTGTATCAGGGAGAGAGCGGGCACCTGAAGGGCGAAACGGTGCTGATTGACTATGGGCATCGCGTCGCCTTCACCGGGGATAGCTACATCAACATCCACGGCATGCCCCGGGAACAGGCGGCCTACAACCGGTACGCGCCGGTGCTGATGACCTCGGTGGACGCCGATCCGGGAGGTCATCCGCGCTTATGATAATCTCCGCGCTCATCGATCCATAGCTCGCAATCCGCCCGCGCGGTCTTTTCCAGGCACAGCCTGACGTTGGGCATATCGCTGTAATCGACGAAACGCGTCGCTGCAGCTTCCTCCACGCCTGTTTTGATGCGCCTGTCTATCAGCCTCGACCGCAGCAGTGACTCGTCGGCCCTGATGGAGATGGTGTAGTCAGCATAGCCCGACAGATCGCGCCAGCCGTCCTGATCCAATAGCAGATAGTTTCCTTCCAGCAGAATGATATCGCCGTCTACCAGAACGGCATCCTCCACAGGGTTATGGAGCATCCGGTCATATACGGGCCATCCACAGGTTTCACCCGCTGCGATTCTTTTTATGCCGGCTGTGAGCAGCTCCAGGTCAAAGGTGATGGGTGCGCCTTTAATATCCACCATGGGGATTTGCCTGCCGTTCCGCTCGGTATAATGGCTCACCAGGTATTCCTGACGCCTGTGAAAGCCATCCATACCGATCACCTGAATGGAGCCATGAGACAAGCTCTCGAGGAAGCTCAGCAGCGTGGATTTGCCGCTGCCCGGCGGCGCGGCCAGCATGACCAGGATTCGCCTTCCCTTTTCATGCTGGAGTGCAAAGAGCGCTTGCAGCAGGGGAAGAAAGATTTCGTCCACGGATCGCCTGGTATATTGCGCGAAAACCTTGACGCCGTTGACCGTTACGGGGTATTCAATCATCTGTTCAGTCATTGGCAGATGCCTCCTCCAATCTCTTCACAACGGCATTGGCCGTAATCTCCAGTTTATTCTCCTTCCACCATTTTACCATGGATTTACCAAAGCGGCAACGTTTTTTTCCTCGTCGCCACGGCCTGCGTTTTCGATTTGATATTCCAGCGCGGATGTGATAGAATGACAGTGTCTAAATCATGAAAGCAGGAGGTTCAGATTCATGAAAACCATCAGACGCACAATCGTGCTGGCCATATGCCTATGCCTGCTGGCGGGGACCGTTTGCGCCTTCGCTGAAAGCTTCAGGGCCCGGCAGATCGACCGTTGCAACGAGTATGTCAACCTGAGGGAAGCGCCCGACAGCCATTCCCGGTCGCTGGGACGGGTTTATATCGGGGAGGTTGTCATGGCCACCCCCTATAACAGCGCCTTCAGCTACTGCTGCTACAACGGCCAGTATGGCTATATTCGCAGCGAATACCTGAATTCCAACATCCAGCCCTGGTCTGATGGTTACTTCCGGGTGGCCAATTGCCGGGAATACATCTCCATGCGCAGGATGCCCGAGAAGGGCGCTGAGGTGAGGACGCGGATCCCCCTGGGCGCGAAGCTGGACGCGGTATACTACCACGACGGCGGCGATACGACCGACTGCTTTGTCTATGTGAAATACAACGGGCAGTACGGCTTCGTGCTCTGGAATTACCTCGCCGCTGACGAGCGCGAGGATGGGGACATGGCGATCCGACAGATCGACCGGTGCGACGAGTACGTCAACCTGAGGGCGGAGCCCGACAGCCATTCCCGGTCGCTGGAGCGGGTATACATCGGGGAAGTGGTCATGGCCACGCCCTATGACAACACCTTTAGCTATTGCTGCTACAACGGAAAGTTCGGCTATATTCGCAGCGAATACCTCAGCGCCGATATCCAGTCCTGGACCGATGCCACCTTCTACGTGGCCCACTGCAATGAATACATCTCCCTGCGCAGGATGCCTCTGAAGAGCGCTGATGTGCTGGCCAGGATTCCCCTGGGCACGACGCTGAAGGATGTATACTACTGCGATGGCGGCGACAAGACCGGCACCTTCGTCTGTGTGAAATACAAGGGACAGTACGGCTTCGTGCTTTGGGATTACCTCGAGCCGGAGTGGCACGAGAACGGCCAGTGACCCGGCGGGCGTTGCGATCGTTTTCAGAGGTTTACACACAAAGCCGCAATAGGCCATGACGAAACCGCGGTGGACGCGAATGACGCGCCGCCGCGGTTATCTTTGTGCCGCCTGCATTGATGGAACGTCGGAAGGCCGGAGACATCGGCCGTCAGGCCTTCCGGGCCTTCGTCGTCCGGTTTCCCGGTCTTCTCCTCCCGGTGGGATAACAGGAGTTAATTCCACGTCTGTCGATCAGTTTGCTTTGATGCGCAGGATTGCCTCAAAATGTTCTGTTTCCACTCAATTGACAGAAGCCTACCGTGATGCTATACTGGTACGCAACGGTCGATGAGGAGGATTTTTGGGAATGAATGATCAGAACAGGCTAAGGCAGCTCAGCCTCATCCTTTTCTTTCTCTCGATGGCTGTCCTGGTGGTGCACATTGAGTCGCTCATCGGGTTTAACCGGCATGTGATCGATGTTCACGGCTATGACACCACCAGGGATGTTCGAATGGAGATCAACGCCCGCGAGGACAGCACGAGCACCTGGCTGAAGCGCGGCTTCGTGCTGGATGACGGCAGCTCGGTGGACCTGACCGGCCAGACCATCGACGGCACCCTGCGCAACCAGAGCAGGGATACCATACAGGATTGGGAGCTTCGCATCAACATCACCGGGGACTGTTACATCAACCAGGCCTGGAACGGCGAGGTGGAGATCCACCAGTTTGTCGGCACGGACCGGGAACGGGTCCAGCGGATGAACCTCCAGGATTATCAGCTGGAGGAGGTCGCCTTTGAATACCGCTACGACGGGGACCTGCTGATTCCCCTCCAAAAGGGCGATTATGTGATCTACTACCCCAACAGCCGGTTCAGCGAGATGCCCATCGATGGCGGCGAGGACGTCAAGATCGGCGTGATCTTCTACTATCTGGACCAGCTGGACCTGTCGGACTATGATCTGCAATTCCATTTCCACCGGGGCTTCATGCAGGGAGTGACCTTCTATGTGTTCGCCGCGCTGGTCATGCTGTGGCTGCTGTTCCTGGTCATGACCATCGCCGACGCCGTCGCCTACCGACGGGCGATGAAGGAGATGGAGCTGCGTAAATCGGGCATATTCAGCATGTCCGACATCTACGACGTCATTTATATCATCCACCTGCCGACCGGGGAGATGACGCCGGTTTCCGTCGACGAGAGAATCGAGCGGGAACGCCCGAAAAACAGGAACGCGAAGGAGCTGTTCACCGATCTGATCCAGCGGGACGTGGAGGAGAATTACCGGGAACGGATGCTGGCCTTCGTCGATATTGACACCCTGGCGGACCGGTTGAAGACGCGCAACAGCGTCGCCGGAGAGTTTCCCATCCGCCGTTATGGCTGGTGCTCCATTCGCTTCTACGCCATGGACAGGGTCGAGGGCAAGCCGCTGGAGGATGTGGTCTTCACCGTCCAGAATATCGACGAGGAAAAGAAGGAGCAGGAGGCCATCATCCACAGGATCGAAAAGGCGGAATCCATCAACGCGGCCAAGGCCAGGTTTGTGGATGAGCTCGCTGAAGACATGCAGCGGCCGCTGCAAAACCTGGTCGAGCTGAACGGCCAGATCCTCCGGGACAGCCGCGACGACGCTGTAAGGGCCCGCGCCCGCGGCGCGCAGAGCCTGTCGATCCGGCTGTTGATGCTGACGGAAGGCCTCGTGGACGGCCTGGGCATGGATTCCGGAAGGCGGCGCCCGGAAGCAAAGCCCTATTCCCTGCGCGAGCTGCTCATCGACACCCTCAGGGCGGTGCTCCCTCTGGCGGAGGAAGGCCGGCTCGAGGTGTCGCTGGACGTCTCTGAAACGCTGCCCGACGGGCTGCGGGGGGATGCCCGGCTGCTGAGGGAGGTCCTCGTCAACCTGGTCGCCGGCAGCCTTCCCGCGGACGGCGGCGGCAGCCTCCAGCTCGCCGCCTACGGCAAGGCGACGGGGGATACGATCCACATGCTCTTCACCGTTCGGATCCTCTCCCAGTCGGCGGGCGCCGGTGAGGCCTCCGGCCTGAGCCTGGAGGTCGTCTCCAGCCTGCTGGCGGGAATGGGCTCGGCGCTGAAGACCGTGCGGACCCCCGCCGGACGCGGCGAGGTCTACTTCGAGATCGAACAGCGGGTGCTGAACCCCGCGCCGATTGGAAAGCTCTCCGCCGGGGGTGTGGATGCCTGATCCGAGGATCGCCTGCCCCATGCGGTGGAATGTGAGTCAATACTGTTTCAATGGGTAGATGTTCAGGCGGGAAAATTCTGATTTGTCGCAACGCGACAAATCGGAATTTGCACACGACCGGAGACTTTCACTCAATCGAAATACAGACGTTCCCGTGCTTCGCGACGCCTTCGGTGAACACTTCACTGAGGGGGACAACGACGCGCCTGTCATTCTGAGCTAAGTCCAAGGATCTTTATGTATTGAATATGAGTCTGGCATAATACTTCAGGGAAAGGAAGCTGAATCATGGTAACAACCGGCTTTGGGTTTTGCCTGTTGATCTCGGTGCTGGCGACGCTTCTGTTTGCCCTGCGAAATGAAAACCGTGTAAACAGCTACGATTGGTCCATATCGCTGCTGCTGCCCTTTATCATCATGGGGTATTGGCTGAAGGCCCAGATCACCACCCGGGAGGCCGCGCTGGTGCTCTTTGTGTTCATCAACCTGTCCACGACGGTGCTGCTGGCCATCATCCTGTTTTCCATGCTGCGGCACCTGGAGATGCCCGTGGGCCCCGGGATCAAATTCCTCGTCTATGCCATGGCCTTTGCCCAGTTGTTCCCGGTTTGGATGACCTTTCGCAGGGGCGTGCCCGAGGACATGATCCGCATCACCGATACCGGCGTCGGCTATGCCACACGCATGGTGGGCGGTTCCTTCGCCTTCGCGCATATGACCTTCGCGCTGGCGCTGCTGATCGTGGTCATCGGCGTCGTGGCCATCCTCCAGGCCCGTCGAAAGACCTATTCCCGCCGGATGCTGGCCTTCTATATGTCCTTTGTCAGCGCCGGCATACTGATGTATGCCCTCGAAAGCCTGCTGGATATGAATTTTTCGGCGCTGCCCTACCTGTACATGGCCGGGAACGTGCTGCTGGTGCTGAATTATGATCGCGCGCGGGCCCACGATATCTCCAGCCTGATTTCCGACAACCAGAAGGTCATGAGCCGGGGCTATGTGGCCATCGGGCTCAACGGCTGGTTCCTGTGCGCCAATGAGAAATGCTTCGATTTCCTCCCGGACCTGAGGCAACAGCGGGCGGACACCCCGATATCGGAGCGCACACAGGCCGGGAAGACCCTGGGCAGCGTCATAGACAACTATAATTCGACCGGGCTCACCACGTCCACATTCCGCTCGGGTGAGCGCACGTTTGCCTATGAGGTCACGCCCTTCAGGTTCCACCGGGAAGGCATGGTCCAGGGATACCTGATCGACATCCGCGACGCCACCGAGGAGACCCGGAACATGGAGATCCTCTCCGATTTCAACACCCGGCTCAATCAGGAGGTGGCCGAAAAGACCCGCAGCGTGGAAAACATGCAGGAGAAGCTGGTCCTGAGCCTGGCGGACATGGTTGAAAACCGGGACAGCAACACCGGCGGCCATGTCAAACGGACCAGCGATGTGGTCCGGATCCTGGTGGAGGATATTCAGGCCGGGCATTATTTTCCCCTCAGCGATGAGCTGGCGAAGGACATCGTCCGGGCCGCGCCTATGCACGACCTGGGAAAGGTCAGCATTGATTCCGGCATCCTCAACAAGCCGGCGCGCCTGACGCCGGAGGAATTTGCCATCATGAAGACCCATTCCACCATCAGCGGCCAGATGGTCCGGATCCTGCTGGAGGGCATGGAGGAGGAGCATCTGGTTGAAACCGCCTACCACGTCGCCCGTTACCACCACGAACGCTGGGATGGCAAGGGCTATCCCGAGGGCCTGGTGGGGGAGATGATCCCGCTGGAGGCGCGAATCATGGCGGTGGCGGACGTCTATGACGCGCTGGTCAGCAAGCGCGTCTACAAGGAGCCTATGAGCTATGATAAAGCCGCCCAGATCATGCAGGAGGGTATGGGCACCCAGTTCGATCCCAACATGTACCTCGTATTCCTGAGCTGCCGGAGCCGTTTGGAACGCTATTATTCCCTCGTCCAGTGAGTAATACAAATTTCAATCCAAACTGCAACCCGCTGCGGGCATCTTTTCCGCCCTGCCGTTGCTTCGCTGCGGTCAACGATGCGCTGCATCGCCTCCCTCCGCTTCGCTTAGGCAGAACGAAAAATCTGCTCCGTATAGGTTTACTTTTAGATTGAGCTTAGTATAAAACGAAAACGCCGGAGCGAAGGATACGGGAAGCCGCGAGAAATAATCCTACACAAATAGACAAATCCCTTGAAATGCGCTATAATGATATGAAGGGTTTATAATGACTTATTATGCGCTGCAAGGGGTGCGACCAATGGTCTTTTCCAGTATAGAGTTCCTGTTTTATTTCCTGCCGGTGGTGCTGATTGGATACTATATCCTGAAGCGCTGGCGCAAGGCGGCGAACGTATTCCTGTCGGTGATGAGCCTGGGCTTTTACGCCTTTGGCGCGCCAAAGTTCTTCCCGATCATGATGCTGTCCATCGTGGCAAACTGGCTGTTCGGCCTTTGGGTGGACAGGACCCGGAACGACCGGAAGCAATCGAAGCTGGCGCTGACGCTGATGGTGGTGTTCAACCTGGGGCTGCTGGGCGTGTACAAGTACCTGATGTTCCTGCTGACCAGCCTGAACCAGTGGTTCAGCATCCACCTGCCGGTGCCCCAGATCACGCTGCCCATCGGCATATCCTTTTTCACCTTCCAGGCCATGAGCTATGTGATCGACGTCTATCGCGGCGACGGCAAGGTGCAGAAGAACCTGATCAACGTATGCCTGTACATATCCTTCTTTCCCCAGTTGATCGCGGGTCCCATCGTGCGCTACCAGACGGTGGCCGATGAGATCGAGGGCCGCCGGGAAAACCTGGACGACTTCATCGAGGGCACCCAGCGCTTTATGAAGGGCCTGTGCAAGAAGATGCTGCTGGCCAACAACCTGGGCCTGCTGGTGGACACCGCCTTCGCCCTGGAGACGAAGAACCTGTCGGTGGTTAGCGCCTGGATGGCGGCCTGCGCGTATCTTATGCAGGTGTACTACGATTTCTCCGGCTATTCCGACATGGCCATCGGCTTGGGACGCATATTCGGCTTCCACTTCCTGGAGAACTTCAACTATCCCTTTATCTGCAAGTCGGTGGGCGAGTTCTGGAAGCGATGGCACATCTCCTTGGGTAGCTGGTTTACCGATTATGTATACATTCCCATGGGCGGCAGCCGGGTCAGCAAGCCGCGCCTGGTGTTCAACATGATGGTGGTATGGACGCTGACCGGCCTGTGGCATGGCGCGGCCTGGACCTACTTCCTGTGGGGCTTCGGTTTTGGCGTGTTCCTGGTGATCGAACGCCTGACAGGCCTGGGCAAGTGGATGAGCAAACGCGCCATCGGCCACTTCTACGCCATGTTCGTGGTGGTGACCATCACCGTGATGATCCGCTCGGATAACCTGCACGTCGCTCGCATATTCTATGGATCGATGTTCGGCATGAGCGGCGCGCCGGTGTGGAACGGGCTCACCGGGGCCTTCCTGCGGGAGTATGGTGTCTTCCTGGCGGCGGGCGTGCTGTTCAGCCTGCCGGTGCCGGAGTTTATGCGCGACAAGCTGCGCGTGCCGGCCAACCTGATGAAGGTGACCGGCGCGGCAGCGCTGCTGGGGCTGACCTTCCTCGCCATCACCTATGTGGCGGTGGGAAGCTACAACCCGTTCATCTACTTCAATTTCTGAATCATTGGGGAGACGCGCAGGGATTAGGGATCAGGAAAAGCGCACCAACGCAGCGCGAGGGATAAAACAACCATTCCCGCTAAGGGACAGAGCCTTTTCACTGCTTATAAGACGGCATCTGTTTCTGCCACGCGGCAGCCACTATTTCTAATCCCTAATCCCTAATCCCTCTCCCCGATATATCAGAATTATCCGATTCAATGGAGGTTCTATGACTCAGCTGATCGACAACCTGCTCGCCATCGCAGGGTCCCACCAGATCCTCGAAAACGAATCCATGTCCCGGCACACCACCTTCAGGGTGGGCGGGCCGGCGGACGTGCTGTTCCTGCCGGAGAGCGAGGAACAGCTGATCCAGGCCCTCGCCATCGCCAGAGATGCCGGAATACCCTGCATCGTGATCGGCAATGGCTCGAACCTGGTGGTGCGGGACGGGGGCATCCGCGGCCTGGTGATCGCCCTGGGGGAGGGCATGGCGGCCATCGTCCGCACCGGCGATACCCTCACCGCATGGGCCGGGGCATCCCTGGCCCGGGTGGCGGCCTATGCCCAGGCCGGCGGCCTCGCCGGGCTGGAGTTCGCCTCGGGCATCCCCGGCACGTTGGGCGGCGGCTGTGCCATGAACGCCGGCGCTTACGGCGGACAGCTCTCGGACGTACTGATCGACGCCCGGGTGCTGCTGGACGACGGGGTGCGGGAACTGACCGTGGATGAAATGCAGATGGGCTATCGCACATCCCTGCCATTGCGGGAGGGGGGCATCGTGATCTCGTCCCGCTTCGCGCTCACGCCGGACGATCCGGAGGCCATCGCCGGACGGATGCGGGAGCTGAATGCCCGTCGCCGGGACAAGCAGCCCCTGAACTATCCCAGCGCGGGCAGCACCTTCAAGCGCCCGGAGGGATACTTCGCCGCGGCGCTGATCGAGCAGGCCGGGCTGAAGGGCCGCAGCGTGGGCGGTGCGCAGGTCAGTGAAAAACACGCCGGCTTCATCGTGAACACCGGCAGCGCGACGGCGACGGACATCCTGACGCTGATTGGCGTCGTTCAGGACGCGGTCCAGGCCCGTTTCGGCGTCCGTCTGGAGACCGAGGTGCGCATTCTGGGAGAGGATTGACATGTCATTTGCTTCGGATGTTCGGGGTGAGCTGGCCCGCACGCCCATGGAGGACGCCTGCTGTGCCCGCAGCGAGCTGACCGCCGCGCTGCTGTGCGCCCAGGGCATCGCCTGGCGGGGGCGCGAGCGCTATGCCGTGACGTTCACGGCGTCGGAGGCGTCCACCGTGCGCCGCTACTTCGCCATGCTCAAGCGCTTCTATGGCATCATCGGCCAGATACGCGCCCTCAGCGGCGATACGCTGAACAACAACACCCGCTATCAACTGGTGGTGCCCGAGGCGGAGGCCCTCGGGCTGCTTCAGGCGCTGGAGCTGTTGGAGGAGGGGGCGCTGTTCGGGCTGAGGGCCCTGCCCACGGCCGAAACGGTTCGCTACAGCTGCTGCAAGAAGTCGTTTGTGCGGGCGGCCTTCACCATGTGCGGCGCGGTCAGCCACCCGGACCGGGATTACCACATTGAAATCGCCGTGCCCAGCGAAGCCCTGGCGGCATTTGTCGTGGCACAGCTGGCCGCCTTTGACCTCGAGGCGAAGATTTCCACCCGAAAGCAAAAATACGTGGTCTACCTCAAGCGGGCCGAGGAGATCTCGGACATGCTGTCGCTGCTGGGAGCCTCAAAGGCCATGATGGCCTTTGAGAACGTCCGCGTCAAGAAGGAGGTCAGCAACCGGGTCAACCGGCAGCTGAACTGCGATAACTCAAACATCAATCGCAGCATGAACGCCGCCGAGGCACAGATCCGGGACATCCGCTACATTGATTCGGAGCTCGGCCTGGAAAAGCTGCCCCGCACATTGCGGGACATGGCCTACATCCGGGCCAACAACCCGGAAATGCCCCTGGCGGAGCTGGGGGAGCTGATGGACCCGCCTCTGGGCAAGTCCGGCGTCAACGCCCGCCTGCGCCGCATTGCCGCCATCGCCGAAAAGCTGCGATGCGGGGATGAGGTCAGGCTGTAGGGGCCTTTGACCGGGCTGCGGGGATGGTCACGATCACCCGGACGCAGTCGTCGCCCTCCTCCACCTTGCTCCGGACCGGTACGCCGATGCGGGTGAGTTGGCGCACGGTGTCCAGCACGGCGTTCACGATCATGCGGCTGTCCCGAAGGGCGGCGGTCACCCTTCCCTTTGAAGGAGCGGGGCGGGCGAGCAGCGCCTCCACGCGCTTTTCCAGCTGGGCAACGCTCAGATGCCTCTGGGCGGCCAGCTCGACGAGGGCCAACTGGTCGGATTCAGAGGGCAATCGCAGCAGCGCCCGGGCGTGGCGCTCGCTGAGACCGCACCGGCGCAATGCCGCCTGTACGCTCGGCGGCAGCCGAAGCAGGCGCAGCCGGTTGGCCAGCGCCGACGGGCTGACGGCGAGGCCGGCGGCCAGCCGCTCCTGGGTGATGGGGTAGCGGTCCAGTATGCTTCGGCAGGCCGACGCCACGTCCAGGTAGTGCAGCTGTTCCCGCTGTAGATTCTCCACCAACGCGATCATGGCGCAGTCGCAGGGACTGCCCGTCAGCAGGATGACGTCCGCTGAGCTCCGGTGCAGCAGCCGCAGCGCCGCCAGCCGGCGGGAACCCGCCACCAGGCGATACTGTCCCTCGGCCTCCTGCCGTACCAGCAATGGCGACAGCAGGCCGTGAAGCCGTATGGATTCCGCCAGTCGGGCGATGGATTCATCGCTGCAATCGCGTCGGGGACGGTCGGGCGATTCCTGTATCCGGGAAAGTGGAATCCGTGCAATGGCGCGGGTGTCGCCGGTGGACGTGGACAAGGGCAGGACCTCCGGTAATGATTTTGTGCCGCACAGAAATGTGCGGCACAATTATATATTCAGGAAAAGCGGGTTTGTTGATACGCCGTATCTGTTCAATCAAACAAATTCTGATTTGTCGCAGCGCGACAAATCAGAATTTGTCCGCCTTGCCCCTACGCCATCTCCTCCGGATGGAAGACCTCGTCAAATCGCTCGGGGGTGAGGAAGCCCAGCAGTACACAGGCGTCCTTCAGGGAGATGCCATTATCATAGGCCAGCTTGGCGGTCTTTGCGGCGTTGTCGTAGCCGATGTAGGGGTTCAGGGCCGTGACCAGCATCAGGCTGTCGTGCAGGTTGCGATGCATCCTTTCCCGGTTGGCGGTGAGTCCGCTGAGGCAGTTGGCGTCGAAGGAGCGCATGCCGTCGGCCAGCAGTCGCACCGACTTCAGGAAATTGTAGATCAGCACCGGCATGAACACGTTCAGCTCAAAGTTTCCCTGGCTGGCGGCCATGCCCACGGCCACGTCGTTGGCCATCACCTGGACGGCCACCATCGTCATGGCCTCGCACTGGGTGGGGTTCACCTTGCCGGGCATGATGCTGCTTCCGGGCTCGTTTTCGGGAATGTGGATCTCGCCCAGCCCGCACCGGGGACCGGAGGCCAGCCAGCGCACGTCGTTGGCGATCTTCATCAGGTTCGCGGCCAGGGCCTTCAGCGCGCCGTGGGCGAAAACCAGCTCGTCCTTGCTTGTCAGGGCGTGGAACTTGTTTTCCGCGGTGGTGAAGGGCTTACCCGTCAGCTGGGAGACCGCCTTTGCCACCTCGGCGTCAAAGCCCACCGGGGCGTTCAGACCGGTGCCCACGGCGGTGCCCCCCAGGGCCAGGCAACGCAGGGGAGGCAGGGCCAGCTTCAGCATCTCCAGGGGCGTTTCGATCAGGCCCCGCCAGCCGGAAATCTCCTGGCTGAAGCGTATGGGTGTGGCGTCCTGAAGGTGGGTGCGCCCGGATTTCACCACGTCGGCGTTTTCCCCCTCCAGCCGCTTCAGCGTTCCGATGAACGCCGCCATCACCGGCAGCAGCGTGTCCTCGATCTCCAGCACCGCGGCGATGTGCATGGCGGTGGGGAAGGTGTCGTTGCTGCTCTGGGACATGTTCACGTCGTCGTTGGGATGCAGCAGCTTTTTCCCGGCGATGGCGTTGCCCCGGTTGGCGATGACCTCGTTGGCGTTCATGTTGGACTGGGTGCCGCTGCCCGTCTGCCAGACGACGAGGGGAAAGTGGTCGTCCAGCTGTCCCGCGGCCACCTCGTCCGCCGCGGCGCTGATGGCTTGCAGCTTTTCATCGGTCATGCGCTGGGGCTGTATGCGGTGGTTGGCAATGGCGGCGGCCTTCTTCAGTATGCCGAAGGCGTGGGTGATCTCCCGGGGCATTACGTCGCCGCCGATTTTGAAGTTCTGAAGGCTGCGCTGGGTCTGGGCGCCCCAATAGCGGTCGTCGGGCACCTGCATCTCGCCCATGGAGTCCCTCTCGATGCGGTAATTCATTTAAACCTCCTGCATAGCCCGGCGACGATGCCATCCATGGCGTCCCGTTTGGATTCCATATCGGAAAGCAAACGGCATTGGCAGCGGGCGCGGTCCAGGTTGTGGGTGGGCCGGTCGATCTTGAAGTAGATGTCCCCGTCCAGGTAGTCCGCCAGGAAGCGCAGGGCGTTTTCGTAAGTCATTACCATGGCCCCCAGGGGCAGGTTTTCCAGCTCGGTGGGGGTCAACTGCGCGGCGGTGTTGGCGATGAAGCCCTCGGAAAAGGCGGCGAACAGGTCCATGTCCAGGGCGACCCTGTTCAGGTCGGTCTCGTCCTCGGCGGCGGTGGACGCGCCGTAGCGTATGGCGTCGCCGAAGTCGTACAGCGCCGAACCGGGCATCACCGTGTCCAGGTCGATCACGCACAGCGCCTCGCCGGTGTCGATGTCCAGCATGACGTTGTTGATCTTGGTGTCGTTGTGGGTGACCCGCAGGGGCAGATCGCCCGACGCGATCAGGTCCACGATGCGGCACATGGCCTCTCCCCGGTCGCGGATGAAGGCGATGTCCTCCGGCACCCCGGCGGCGCGCCCCAGCGCGTCCAGCGCCACCGAGCGTTCAAAGTCGCCCAGGCGCTTGCGGGTGTCGTGGAAGTGGGGGATGGTGTCGTGGAGTCTCTCGATGGGAAAATCGGAGAGCATGCCTTGGAAGGCGCCGAAGGCGGCGCCGATCTGGCGGAACTGGGCGGGGTTTTCCACCCTGTCCACGGTCGTGGCGTGGCGGATGAAGTCATAGGCCCGCCAATAGCCATCTTCGCCGTCCTCCACCATCGCGCCGCCGCCCTTCGCGGGCACAAGGCGCAGCACCCGGTTTTCCGGGTCGAGGCCCTGTTTGACCATGGAAGCGCGGATGTGCTCTGTCACCAGCTGCACATTCTCCATGACCTCCCAGGGCTTTTTGAACACATAGTTGTTGATCCGCTGGAGCACGTAATCCCGCACTGCGCCATCGTCCTGCCGGAAGCGCAGATGGCAGGTGGTGTTGATGTGCCCGGTTTTGAGCTCCAGGCACTCGATGAGATGGCCGGGGAAATCAAAGCAGTCGATGACGGCCTTCAGCTTGCTGTCGATGGTCATGGCGATGCTCCCTGTCAATCCCCGAACAGTGCGTTGACAAATTCCTTGGCGTCGAAGGGCTGCATGTCGTCCAGCTGCTCGCCCACGCCGATGTAGCGCACGGGCAGGCCCAGCTCGTTGCGGATGGCGATGGCGATGCCGCCCTTGGCGGTGCCGTCCAGCTTGGTGAGGATGATGCCCTCCAGGTTGGAAACCTCGCTGAACACCTTGGCCTGGGCCATGCCGTTCTGGCCGGTGGTGGCGTCGATGACCAGCAATGCGCCCAGGGAGGCCTCGGGGAACTCCCGCTCGCAGACGCGGTTGATCTTCTTCAGCTCGTCCATCAGGTGGGCCTTGTTGTGCAGGCGTCCGGCGGTATCCACCAGCAGCACGTCGGCGTGGCGGCCCTTGGCGGCCTGTATGCCGTCGAAGACCACGGCGGCGGGGTCTGCGCCCTCCTTGTGCTTGATGATGGGCACGTCGGCCCGCTCGGCCCACACGGTCAGCTGGTCGGCGGCGGCGGCGCGGAAGGTGTCGCCGGCGCAGATGATGACCCGGCGGCCCATGACCTTCAGGCGGGAGGCCAGCTTGCCGATGGACGTGGTCTTGCCCACACCGTTGACGCCGATGATCAGCAGCACCATCGGGCTGGTCAGCTTCATCGGCTCGGCCCAGAGGATATCCGCCAGGATGCCCTTCAGCGCCTCCCGGGCCTTTTCGGGGTTGCCAATCTTTTCGGACTTGCACTTCTCCTTCAGGCGGTTCACGGCCAGCTCAGAGGTGGGTACGCCCACGTCGGCCATGATCAGGATGTCCGTCAGGTCCTCGTAGAAATCGTCGTCCAGCTCCTTGTAATTCTCTACAAGCTCGTCCATGCGGCCGGTAAAGGCCTCGCGTGTCTTTTGCAGGCCCCTTTTGATCTTGTCAAACAGTCCCATATCTATAACCTCCGGTTATGAAATGGGGAATGGGGCGTGGGGAATGGAGGATGCCTCCCAATCAGCATTCCCATTCCCGATTCCCGATTCCCGATTGATATCAAACAGCCTCGTTCAATTTCACCGATACCGTCTTGGAGACGCCCTTTTCCTCCATCACCACGCCATACAGCGCGTCGCAGCGCTCCATGGTGCCCTTGCGGTGGGTGATGACGATGAACTGGGTGTTCTCGGAATAGGACTTCAGGTAATCGGCGTAGGTGTCGATGTTGGCATCGTCCAGCGCGGCCTCGATCTCGTCCAGTATGCAGAAGGGGGTGGGCTTGAGGTCGAGTATCGCGAACAGTATGGCGATGGCGGTCAGCGCCCGCTCGCCGCCGGACAGCAGCGACAGCATTTGCAGCTTCTTGCCCGGGGGCTGGGCCACGATGTCGATGCCGCAGTTCAGGGCGTCCTTCGGGTCGGCAAGGCGCAATTCCGCCTTGCCGCCGCCAAACAGCTTCACGAATGTGCGCTGGAAGTTGTCGTTCATCAGCGCAAACTGGCTCTTGAACTGCTTTTCCATCTGGCTTTCCAGGTCGGCCACGATGCCCTCCAGGTCCGCCTGGGCCTTCAGCAGGTCGTCCCGCTGGCTCGAAAGCTCCTCCACACGCTCCACGGTGCGTCGGTACTCGTCCAGCGCCGCCACGTTCACGGTGCCCATGGCGCGGATGCGCTGGCGAATGGCGGTGATGCGCTTCTCCGATTCCGCCAGCTTGAAATCCGGCTGGCGGAAGGACTCGGCCCCGGCGTAGGTCAGCTCATAGTCCTCCCAGATGCGGTCCTGGAGTTGCTTGAATTCGCCCTCCACACGGGTCAGCTGGATCTCGCTGCGGTGGTGCTTGTCACTGAAGTCGTCCAGGCTGGCGCGCAGGCCGTCGATCTCCTCGGCCAGGGATTGCAGCTGCTTCTGTATGCCGGTGCGCCGACCGTCCGCCTCGTCGAAGGCGGCGCGGGCCGCGTCTAGGGCGGCCTTGCCCCGGTTCAGGGCTTCGATGTCGCCCTCCAGCAGCGCGGCGTTGGCTTCCAGCTCCCGCAGGCAGTTCGCCAGGGTGACTTCGGACTCGGCCATCAGCTTTTCAGCGTTCTCCGCCTGGTCGGACAGGCGGTCCCGCTCGCCGGTGTTGGCCTCGAGGCCGCGCCGGCGGGAGGCCAGCGCGATGCGGGCCTCGCCCACGGTGTTCCGCAGGGACTCGGTCTGGCCGCGGAGGGCGAAGATTTCGTCCGACATGCGGCGCACCTCGGCCTGGCGGTCGTCGGTGGAGCTCTCGGCGCTCTGCTGCTGGGCGTCCAGGGCGGACAGGCTGGCGGTCACGTCCTCAAGCTGGGTCCGCAGGCGCTGCCGTTCGCTGTCGGCGCGGGCGAGGCGGGCGTTGTTGCTGGCCTGCTCGTCCAGGGCGGCGTTGAGCTGGGCCTCGGCCCGGGCGCAGATGACCTCCTGCTTGTGCAGCTCGTCGTACAGATCTCCGCGCTCCCGCTTCAGGCCGCTGCGCTCATCCTCGATGGCGGCGTACCGCTCCCGGGCCTGGGCAAACTGCTCCTCCAGCTTTTTCAGCGCCTGCTCGCTCTCCTCGATTTCGCGGCTGCGGGAGAGCAGGCTGGTCATGCGGCTCTGCACACTGCCGCCGGTCATCGAGCCGCCGGAGTGCATCACGTCGCCCTCCAGCGTCACCAGCCGGAACTGGTAGCGGCCCGCCCGCTGTATGGCAATGCCCGCGTCCAGGTTTTCGGCCACCACCGTGCGGCCCAGCAGGTTGTCCACCACGCCCTGGTATTTGGGGTCAAACTCGATCAGCTCGGAGGCCAGGCCAACGCATCCCGGCAGGGAGAGCACGTTGCGCTCCTGGGGGGACAGGGTGCGGCCCCGCACCGAGGAGATGGGCAGGAACGTGGCCCGGCCGAAGCGATTGGCGCGCAGGTATTCGATCATGCGCTTGGCGTCCTCGTCCCGGTTCACGACGATGTTCTGCAGCGCGCCGCCCAGAACCATGTCCATGGCGCGCTCCAGGCGAGCGGGGACGTGGATCAGGTCCGCCACCACGCCGTGCACGCCGGAGCCCTCGCCCAGGCGGCGGGCCTGCATCAGCACCTGCTTGACGGAGTTGTTGTAGCCCTCGTAATCCCGCTGCATCTCCCGCAGCAACTTCAGCCGGGAATCCCGCTGCTGGCGCTCGGTCTGCATCCGGGTCACCCGGTCGGAAAGGGCGGCGGACTGCTCGCCCAGGGCCTGCACCCGGCCCTGGATGTCCCCAGCCTGCTTCTGGAGCTCGGCCTTGCGGGTGTTCTCGGCGTCCAACTGGTCCCGGGCGGACTGTACATGGGCGTCCAGGGCGTCGGAAGCGGTCCGCTCCCGGCTCTGGTCGGCGTCCATGCCGGACAGCTGGTTTTCCAGGGCGGTCTTCATGGCGCTCAAACGCGCCCGCTGGGACTTCACGTCGCCCAGCCGGTTCATGGCCTGTATGATCTGCTGCTTCGCGTTTTCAGAGGCCTCCTCCAGGGTGGACAGGCGATCCTCGGATTCCGAGAGGGCCTGCTCCTGGGTGGCCAGCTCTGCCGCCGCGGCCTCGATGGCCTTCGTCTCGGCTTCGATTTCCGCGGTCATGCGCTCGATCTGGCGCAGCACGCCCGCCTTGCCCTCGGAGGCGGAGGCCCGCTCGGCCTGGATGCGGTCCCGCTCCTTTTCGCCGGCGGCGATGCGCTCGCGCATGACCTGCACCGAGCCCTCGCCGGCCTCGACCTCGCGGATCAGCCGCTGCACGGTCTCCCGCTTTTCCCCGCTTTCAACCTCGAAGGCGTCCAGGCGGGTCTGGGCCTCGTCCCGCTGGGCGCTCTTCGCCTCCAGGGTCTGGTTGGCCTGGAGGATCGATTCACCCAGCGTCTGCACGGATTCCTTCAACTCGGCGATGCGCTGCTCGTAGCGCTCGGTGCGCACCAGGAACACGTTCAGGTCCAGGCCCTTCAGCTCGTCCCGCAGGGACAGGTATTCCCGGGCCTGCTCGCTCTGCTTTTTCAGCGGCTCCACCCGCTCCTCCAGCTCGGAGAGGATGTCCTCGACGCGGGTCAGGTTCTCCTGGGTGCGCTGGATGCGCTTCTGGGCGTCCAGCTTGCGGGATTTGAACTTGACGATGCCCGCGGCCTCCTCGAATACCTGCCGGCGGTCCTCCGACTTGGCGGAGAGGATCTCGTCGATGCGGCCCTGGCCGATCAGGGAATAGCCGTCCTTGCCGATGCCGGTGTCGCGGAACAGGTCCACGATGTCCCGCAGGCGGCAGGCCGCGCCGTTGATCTTGTATTCGCCGTCGCCGTTGCGGTAGACCCGCCGGGTGACGGACACCTCGGCGAAGTCGATGGCCAGGGCGTGGTCCTCGTTCTCAAACACCAGGGTGACCTCGCAATAGGCCAGGCGGCGGCGGGACTCGGTGCCGTTGAAGATGACATCCTCCATTTTCGAGCCGCGCAGCGATTTCGCGCTCTGCTCGCCCAACACCCAGCGCACCGCGTCGGAGATGTTGCTCTTGCCGCAGCCGTTGGGGCCCACCACGCCGGTGATGCCGTCCTCAAAGACGATCTCCACGTGGTCGGCGAAGGATTTGAAGCCGTGTAATATGAGTTTCTTCAGTCGCAAGTTATTGTTTCGCTCCGTTCTGGGATGGTGGGATGGGCTTCAGATAAGTAGCCGCTTCCTGATTCCCATTCCTCATTTTTCTGAGGGCGTCCCGGGCGGCCTCCTGCTGGGCGTTCTGCTTGCTGGTGCCGTCGCCCACGCCGATCTCCTGGCCGTTCAGCGTCACGCTGTAGCGGAAAACCGGGGCGTGGGGCGGGCCCTCCATCGATATAAACACATAAACCGGCATCTCGCCGTCCCGCTGCAGCACCTCCTGCAGGCGGGATTTGGCGTCAAGGTGGTCCTCCAGCATCTGGGGGTGCAGCTCGTCGCCCAGCGCCCTGCGGATCACGTCCACGGCGCAGTCGAAGCCCCCGTCGAGGTACACGGCGGCAAGCACGGCTTCCATCACGTCGCACAGTATGGAGGGCTTGTCCCGCCCCCCGGAGCGATCCTCTCCCACGGAGAGGCGGATGAATTTGCCCAGCTCCAGCCGCCGGGCGGCGCGGCAGAGGGTCTCCTCCCGCACCAGCCCGGCGCGGATGCGCGTCAGCTTGCCCTCGTCTACCTCCGGGAACTCAAAGTACAGGTATCGGCTTATGGCCAGCTCCAGCACGGCGTCCCCCAGGAATTCCAGCCGCTGGTAGTGGGGCACATGATGATCCCCCCCGAAGGAGGGATGGGTCAGCGCCGTCTCCAGCAGCTTCATGTCGCTGAAGGTGTAGCCCAGCTTTTTGCAAAGTGCCTTCACAATCAGCCCTTCTTTGAAATGTAGTCCACGATGTCGCCCACCGTCTTGATGCTGCCCAGGGCCTCGTCCTCCACGGTCAGGTTGAACTCGGTCTCCAGGTCCATGATGAGCATCATCAGGTTGGCGCTGTCGGCGCCCAGATCCTCCACCATGCGGGCGGACGGCGTGATACGGCTGGCGTCGATGGGCAGCTGCATCAGAATGTATTCCTTTACCTTGTCGAAAATAGCGTTGCGATCCATGGGATAACCTCCTGTCATTATGTCATATCGTCACTGGTCGCTCAGGCCGCTGAGACCGTCGAGGATCTTGCCGGCCACGTCGCCGGCGAGCATCGTGCGGGCCTGGCGAAGGGCGTTCATGATGGCCGTCTCGCCGGAAGCGCCGTGGGCCTTGATCACCGCGCCTTCCACGCCCAGCAGCGGCGCGCCGCCGTAGGCGTTGTAATCCATGCTCCGCTTGAACTTGCGGAAGGCGGGGCGGGAGAGGGCCGCGCCCAGCTTCGTCACCCTTGAGGCGTTCAGGTTGCTCTTGAGCATGCCCATCATGGCGCTGGCCAGGCCTTCGGTGTATTTGAGGATGATGTTGCCGTCGAAGCCGTCGGCCACCACCACGTCGAAATCGCCGGAGGGCACGTCCCGCGCCTCGACGTTGCCGGCGAAGTAATAGCTGGTCTGAGCCTGCATCAGCTGATAGGTCTCCTTGGTGAGCCGGTTGCCCTTCTCGGCCTCCGCGCCGATGTTCACCAAACCCACCGCGGGCCTTTCCACGTTCATCACCGAGCGCATGTATACCGAGCCCATCAGGCCGAACTGCACCAGGTAGCGGGGCTGGCAATCCACGTTGGCCCCGGCGTCGATCAGCAGAAAGGGCTTGTTCACTCCGGGGATCACCGGGGCCAGGGCCGGACGCTCGATGCCTGCGATGCGGCCGATGCGCAGCATGCCGCCGGCCAGCAGCGCGCCGGTGTTGCCCGCGGACACCACCGCGCCGGCGCGGCCCTCGCGCACGGCCAGCATGGCCTGCACCATCGACGAATTGATCTTGTGGCGCACGGCCAGCATTGGCGATTCGTCCATCTGAATCACTTCGTCCGCGGGCAGGATCTCCAGCCGGTCCCGCACCTCATCCGCGCCGGATACCAGCTCCTCCAGCCGCTTTTGCGGACCGGCCAGGATCACGCGGATATCCCCGAACCGCTTCAGCGCGGCGATGGCCCCCGCGACGATGGCGTCCGGCGCCTGGTCGCCCCCCATGGCATCCAGCGCAATGGTGTATTCGCTCATGCTAAAACCCCCATTTTGAATTACCTATATATTGTAACAGAAGCAATGTAAATTCGCAAGCAATTCGGCGGCCCCGGGGGTATCCCGGCGGAACATAACGTAAACAATATGAAAAATTGAGCGTTTGCCCCTTTTTAACTTGCCAATTTGCCTGAAATGGGCTATAATATCATTGTTGCGCATGTACCCGTAGCGAAGCTGGATATCGCGTCAGACTCCGACTCTGAAGACCGTGGGTTCGAATCCCGCCGGGTACGCTGTACAGAAAACGCCACCCGAATGGGTGGCGTTTTCTGTACAGCGTACCCGGCGGGATATGCGGGGCCACTTGCGGCAGGCAATGGGTTCGGCCGAAGGCCGCGGCGCGAAGCGACGCCATCCCGCCGGGGAAGAGGCGATGCAACCCGAATGGGTGGCGTCTTTGTACAGCGTACCCGGCGGTTGATATGGAGGAAAGCATGAACGATCATTTCTATGGCTGGGAGCGGGCAACGGTGCCCGCGCTGAACCATGATTATCCGGGCATCGAGACACCCCGGGACCTGTACGACGCGCTGCTGGATCTCTGGTGCGCGGACACCTGCGCGCCAAGGATGCGGGGGGAGTGGACCCCCGGCAACCCGACCCTGGGCCAGTGCTCCATCACCGCCTTCCTTGTCCAGGACATCTTCGGTGGGCGGGTGTACGGTGTGCCGCTGAAGGACGGCGGCTTCCACTGCTTCAACGTGGTGGACGGTCATGCCTTCGACCTCACCAGCCAGCAGTTTGGCGACGCGAAGCTGAAATACGATGGCTGCCCCGAGCAATTCCGGGAGGTCCACTTCGCCAAGGAAGAAAAGCAGGCGCGGTATGAGCGGTTGAAGGCCATGCTCAAAGAAAAAACATCAGTTCAATGACTTGCGCGGGAGGTATCCCCATGTCCCTGTTCAAACGCAAGAAGCGGGAAGAAATCCACTTCGACCCCAATACCCAACAGCCCGCGGTGCGCCGAAGCATCTGCACCGGGGAGATGACCGTGGGCTTCATCGACAGGGCCAGCGGCAAATTCACCGACCTGATGTGCGTGGACCAGAAGGGCCTGGAGGCGTTCATGCGTGAAATCGGTGTGGAGGAGATAAAGACCATCTATTGACGGGGCTGTCTTAAAAGCATAAACATACGAAGGATATGCAATTGCAGGGGCGGCGTTGCGCCGCCCGCCGGGTACAACGATACATTTCGTACCCGGGCGGGCGCCGCAACGGCGCCCCTACAGTTGTTTTATGCAGCGATGTTCATTCCTGTGAAAAGCAGTAGAATAGCGACTTATGGTACATGTAGCGGCGGCAATCTGCCGCCATATGGCGCTTGCTTTTCATTCATGGTGGCTCTACTTGTGGTATGATGGTTTTGAGACAGCCCCTTCAATTACCTGCTTCCATGTTCGGCGTAACACAAAGGTAAAGTGTTAATATACAGAAGTTTTCCCTCCCGGTCTTGACAATACTTGGATTCTTGTATACAATGATACAAACATTTTGTCTGCGATTGACGCGGACGCGGGAGATGAGACCATGCTGGAAATGTCCAATAAAACCAACCTGCTGGAACAGCGGCAGTACAAGTATTCCCTGCAGGATGTGCCCGAGGCCAACCTGTACCGGGATATCTACCCCTATGACGAAATCCCACGCATCGCCTTCAACCACCGGCGCGTGCCCATGGGCATGCCCGAGGACATATGGATCACCGACACCTCCTTCCGGGACGGCCAGCAGTCGGTGGAGCCCTATACGGTCAAGCAGATCGTGGACCTGTATAAGCTGATGGCCCGGCTGGGCGGTCCCTACGGCGTGATCCGCCAGACCGAGTTCTTCGTCTACAGCGAAAAGGACCGGAAGGCCCTGTCGGAGTGCATGGACCTGGGCTACCGTTTCCCGGAGATTACCACCTGGATCCGCGCCACCCGGGAGGACTTCAAGCTGGTCAAGAACCTGGGCATCCGGGAGACGGGCATACTGGTGTCCTGCAGCGACTATCACATCTTCAAGAAGATGCAGATGACCCGCAAGCAGTGCATGGAATACTACCTCAAAACCGTGGCGGATGCTTTCGAGGCCGGGGTCATGCCCCGCTGCCACCTGGAGGACATCACCCGGGCCGACTTCTACGGCTTTGTGGTGCCCTTCGTCAACGAGCTGATGAAGATGAGCCAGGACGCGGGCATTCCCGTGAAGATCCGCGCCTGCGATACCATGGGCTACGGCGTGCCCTATTCCGAGGTGGCGCTGCCCCGCAGTGTGCCCGGCATCATCTACGGCCTGCAGCACTATTCCGATGTTCCCAGTGAGATGCTGGAGTGGCACGGCCACAACGATTTCTACAAGGCCGTGGCCAACGCCTCCACCGCGTGGCTGTACGGCGCTTCGGCGGTGAACTGCTCCCTGCTGGGTATCGGCGAGCGCACCGGCAACATCCCGCTGGAGGCCATGGTGATGGAGTACGCCAGCCTGCGCGGCTCCCTGGACGGCATGGACCCCACGGCCATCACCGACATCGCCCGGTATTTCCATGATGAGATCGGCTATGACATTCCGGTGATGACGCCCTTCGTGGGCCGCCAGTTCAATACCACCCGGGCGGGCATCCACGCCGACGGCCTTTTGAAGGACGCGGAGGTGTACACCATATTCGACACCCGCAAGATCCTGGGCCGCGCCCCGGCGGTGATGATCGGCAAGGCCAGCGGCCTGGCGGGCATCGCCTACTGGATCAACGAGAATTACCAGCTGACCGGCGACCAGGCCGTGGATAAGAAGGATGCGCTGGTGGTGGCGCTAAAGCAGTGGATCGACGCGGAGTACGAGGACGGCCGCCAGACCACGCTGTCCACCGCCGAGCTGGAGACGAAGATCGAAGAATTGTCCGCCGGACGGTTCCGCAGGCTGTAAGGAGGGGGAAAACATGAGAGATTACAAGACCGTATCGCTGTCCGACCAGGTTTTCGAGCGACTCGAGGACGACATTCTCAGCGGCAAGTACGAGCGCGGAGAGATCATCACCGAATTGCAGCTCTGCGCAGAACTGGGCGTCAGCCGCACCCCCGTGCGCGAGGCGCTGCGCCGCCTGTTCCAGGAGCACCTGATCGAGGATACACCCAAGGGCACGATGGTGCTGGGCATCACGCCGAAGGACTATCGGGACATGACGGAGATTCGCCTGCGTATTGAGGAAATGGCTGTGCGCGGCTTCGTGGAGAACGCCAGCACTGACAACCTGAAAGCGCTGAACGAAGCCGTGGATTTCCAGGAATTTTACCTCACCCGGGAAAACGTGGATCAACTCAAGGCCCTGGACGGACGCTTCCATGAAGTGATTTACGATGGCTGCGGCAGCATCGTGCTGAGGGATACCCTCTCACCGCTGCACAAGAAGACGCAGCAGTACCGCCGAAACGCCCTGCGCACGCCGGACCGGGCGGCCCATTCGGTGCGGGAGCACAAGGCGATATTGGAGGCAATTCGCGCCGGTAACGCCGACCTGGCCGCCGAGCGGATGGAGCAGCACATACTCAACGCCATGGACCGGGCGCTTTCAAAGGAGGACGCATGACATGGGCATGACCATCGCACAGAAGATCATCAGGGACCACCTCGTTTCCGGGGACATGACTCCCGGTAGCGAGATCGCCCTGCGCATCGACCAAACCCTGACCCAGGACGCCACCGGCACCATGGCCTACCTGGAATTTGAGACCATGGGCATCGAGCGGGTGCGCACCGAGCTGAGCGTGGCCTACATCGACCACAACACGCTGCAGTGTGGCTTTGAGAACGCCGATGACCACCGCTATATCCAGTCCGTGGCGAAGAAGCACGGCATACGCTTCTCCCGCCCGGGCAACGGCATCTGCCACCAGGTGCACCTGGAGCGCTATGGCGTGCCCGGCAAGACGCTGATCGGCTCCGACAGCCACACACCCACCGGCGGCGGCATCGGCATGCTGGCTTTCGGCGCCGGCGGCATGGACGTGGCCGTGGCCATGGGCGGCGGCGCGTACTACATCGCCATGCCGAGGATGTTCAAGGTGAACCTGACCGGAAAGCTCCGTCCCTTCGTCACCGCCAAGGACGTGAGCCTGGAGATATTGCGCATACTGTCCGTGAAGGGCGGCGTGGGGGCCATCATGGAGTGGGGCGGCGAGGGCGTCAAGACCCTGTCCGTGCCCGAGCGGGCCACCATCACCAACATGGGCACCGAGCTGGGCGCGACCACGTCCATCTTCCCCTCCGACGAAATCACGAGGGCATTCCTGAAGGCCGAGGGCCGGGAGGACGCCTGGCGCGAGCTGTCCAGCGACCCGGACGCGGTGTACGACCGAGTCATCGACATCGACCTGTCCACCCTCGAGCCGCTGATCGCCTGTCCCCACAGCCCGGACAACGTGGTGAAGGTGTCCAGCCTGAAGGGCACGAAGGTGGACCAGGTCTGCATCGGCTCCTGCACCAACTCCAGCCTGATGGACATGCTGAAGGTGGCCGCGCTTTTGAAGGGAAAGACCATCTGTCCCTCGGTGAGCCTGTCCATCAGCCCCGGCAGCCGCCAGGTGCTGTCTATGCTGGCCGAACGGGGCGCGCTGACCGACATCCTTTCAAGCGGCGCGCGGGTGCTGGAGTGCGCCTGCGGACCCTGCATCGGCATGGGCTTCAGCCCCAACAGCGCCGGCGTTTCCCTGCGCACCTTCAACCGCAACTTCCTGGGCCGCAGCGGCACCGCCGATGCCGGGGTCTATCTGGTGTCCCCGGAGACCGCCGTGGCCGCCGCCCTGACCGGTGAAATCACCGACCCGCGGCTGCTGGGCGACATGCCTGCCATCGAAATGCCCGCCGACTTCCGGCTGGACGACTCCGGTGTGCTGATGCCCGCGTCCCCCGAGGAGGCGAAGGACGTGGCCGTGGTGCGCGGCCCCAACATCAAGCCCTTCCCGGATTGCAGGCCCGTGGGGGATGCCATCGAGGCGGAACTGACGCTGAAGGTGGGGGACAACATCACCACCGACCACATCATGCCCGCCGGAGCGAAGATCCTGCCCTACCGCAGCAACATACCCCACCTGTCCCAGTACTGCTTCGGCGTCTGCGACCCCACCTTCCCCGAGCGGGCCAAGGCGGCGGGGGAGAGCGTCGTCGTGGGCGGCGACAACTACGGCCAGGGCTCGTCCCGGGAGCACGCGGCGCTGGTGCCGCTGTACCTGGGCGTTCGGGCCGTGATCGCCAAGAGCTTCGCCCGCATCCACGTGGCGAACCTGATCAACGCCGGCATACTGCCGTTGACCTTCAAAAACCCGGCGGACTACGACGAAGTTGCCCAGGGCGACCGCCTGGTCCTTCGGAACATCCACAAGGGTATGGATCAGGGCAGCATCCAGTTGACCGACCTGACCACCGGCAAGAGGTTCGATCTCGCCTGCGATTTTACCGAACGGCAGAAGGATATGCTGAAGGCGGGCGGGCTGCTGGCGTATACGGCGAAAGGCTGATTTGTCGGGGAGACGAGGGAACAGGGAACAGGGAACAGGGAACAGGAATGGCAGCTGCCGCGTACATTCCGAGGTCATGCGAAACGCTGCGGCGACGCGAAGCTAGTCCTTTAGGGCCGCTACAGCGTTTTGGTGTATCCCTTGCTTTGTTTTCGTCGCGGGAACGTATCCTATGTCTTAGCGGTAACATTCCGTGCGCGGCTTTTCCTGTTCCCTGTTGACTGTTCCCTGTTCCCTTTGCACTACCCTTTGCTTTTCCGCTATCAGCCCGACAAATCAGTATTTGCACAATCGAAAATAACAGGAGGCATCCACACATGAACGAATACATCGACTCCGCCGTCGCCCAGTTCCGCACCCTCCTCGAGGAGCAGCTGGCGCGCACCGGGCGCATGGAGAACGCCGCCCCGGCGAAGGATTTTACCGCCTTGCCGGTGGTCACCATCGGCGTGATCGACGGGGACGGCATTGGACCGATCATCTCGAAGCAGAGCACCCGGGTGCTTGAGGCGCTCTTGAAGGACGAAATCGCCGCGGGCAGCGTCGTACTGAAGCCCATCGAGGGCCTCACCATCGAGAACCGCCTGGCGAAGGGGGAGGCCGTGCCCAAGGACGTGCTCAACGAGGTCAAGACCTGCGACGTGCTGCTGAAGGGTCCCACCGAGACCCCCAAGGGCGGCACCATGGAGAGCGCCAACGTCACCCTGCGCCGTGAGCTGGACCTGTACGCCAACGTCCGCCCGGTGTCCGTGCCCGAGGAGGGCATCGACTGGATCTTCTTCCGCGAGAACACCGAGGGAGAGTACGTGCTGGGCAGCCGGGGCGTGGAGATCCCCGGCAAGCTGTGCATGGATTTCAAGGTGACCACGCTGCCGGGCACGAAGCGCATCGCCCGGGCGGCCTTTCAGTACGCGAAGAACAACGGCAAGAAGAGCGTCGCCATCGTCACCAAGGCCAACATCATGAAGAAGACCGACGGCCGCTTCTCCGAGATCTGCCATGAGGTGGCGGCGGAGTACCCCGGCATCGAGGCGGAGGACTGGTACATCGACATCATGACCGCCAAGCTGGTGGACACCCGGGTGCGCAGCCGCTTCCAGGTGTTCCTGCTGCCCAACCTCTACGGCGACATCATCACCGACGAGGCAGCCCAGCTCCAGGGCGGCGTGGGCACCGCCGGCAGCGCCAACCTGGGCGACCAGTACGCCATGTTCGAGGCCATCCATGGCTCCGCGCCCCGGATGATCGAAACCGGCCGGGGAGATTACGCCAACCCTTCGTCGCTGCTGCGGGCGGCGTCCATGCTGCTTAGACACATCGCCCGCACTGACAAGGCCGCCCTCCTCGACGCCGCGCTGGATACCGTGCCCCACGGCGGCGACACCGCGAAGGACTTCGCAGACCGGCTGATCGAGGACATCGAATACCGGCTGTGACGCCTGCGAGGCCGCCGCAGGCCCCTTGACGGACGATATTTATCAGGAGGATCCTTCGCTGCGCTCGGTAAGCAGCCTGGCGGACGCGTTTCGCGCTTTCCCGAGCACTGCGGAGGATCTGCTTTTTGGGTTCTTCACGTTATTCTGAGGAATGCCCTTCTCAGTCAGCCTTCGGCTGCCAGCTCCTCCATCACGGGGAGAGGTGACCGTAGGGCGGAGCGGGGGACCTCCTCAATTCCCCAGTTTTCCGTGAATAGCCTGTTTTTGGGACTGGAAACAGCACCATTCCGCTTGCGCTATGCCGGCTGTAATGGTAAGATAGTAGCGTGAACCTGAACACTTTCAAGGAGGTATGCCGGATGACAGACCATGCACCCCCAACCCTGGAACAGATCGATGCCTGCGTCGCAGGCGGCCCTTTTACCGATTCATGGACATCCCTGTCGGGCTACCGTGTGCCGGAATGGTATCGCAGGATGAAGTTCGGCATTTTCATTCACTGGGGCGTATACAGCGTACCGGCCTTCGGCAACGAGTGGTATCCGAGGAACATGTACATGCAGGGCTCCCCGGAATTCAGGCACCATGTGGAGACCTACGGCCCGCACAGGAATTTCGGCTACAAGGATTTCATCCCCATGTTCCGCGCCGAGCGGTTCGACCCGGAGGCCTGGGCGACGCTGTTCAGCCGCTCCGGGGCGAGGTATGTCGTGCCGGTGGCGGAGCACCACGATGGCTTCCAGATGTACAAAAGCGCCATTTCCCACTGGAACGCCTACGAGATGGGGCCGAAGCGGGACGTGCTGGGTGAGCTGTGCGCCGCTTGCCGGTCCCGTGGGCTGGTCATGGGCGCGTCCTCCCATCGCCTTGAACACTGGTTTTTCATGGGGCACGGCAAGGAATTTGACAGCGACATCCGCGACCCGTTGGAGAAGGGGGACCTCTACTGGCCTTCGATGCAGGAGCCGGAGTGGCACGACATCGACGGCGTGCCCGCGCCCAGCCGCGAATACTTCGAGGACTGGCTGATGCGCACCTGCGAGCTGATCGACCGTTATCACCCCAGCGTGCTCTACTTCGACTGGTGGATCGAGCACGGCGCGGCCAAGCCCTGGATCAAAAAGCTGGCCGCCTGGTACTACAACACGGCGGCGGCGCGGGGCGAACAGGTCGTCATCAACTACAAGCACGATGCCTTCCTGTTCGGCACCGCTGTGCCGGACGTGGAACGGGGCCAGTTCGCCGGAATCAAGCCCTACGTCTGGCAGACGGATACCTCTGTGGCCCGGAATTCCTGGTGCTACACCGAGGGCAACGATTACAAGACCCCGGAGGAGCTGATCTGGAACCTGGTGGATGTAGTCAGCAAGAACGGCAACTTCCTGTTGAACATCGGCCCCCGGGCAGACGGCACGATCCCGGACGAGGACGCGCAAATCCTGAATGAGATTGGCGCGTGGCTCGATGTCAACGGCGAAGCGATCTACGACACGGTGCCCTGGCGCAGCTTTGGCGAGGGCCCCACCCAGGTCGAGGAGGGGCAGTTCTCAGACGGCGAGGCGCCGCGCTACACCAGCAGCGATTTTCGCTTTACTGCGAAGGACGACGCGCTGTACGTCACCGCCATGAAGTGTTCCCCGGACGGGGCCTACTGCGTGCGCGCCCTGGGCGAGCTGGACGCCTCGCGGAAGGCCAATTTCCACGGTATCATCCGGGATGTGCGCCTGCTGGGGTCCGACGCGGCCGTAGCCTGGTCCCGGGACGGCGCAGGGCTGCACCTGCATGTCCCGGCGCGATCGGCCAAGCCGCTGGTCTTCAAACTCACCCTGGATTGATTTTATACTGCCAAAGTTTTTTCTTATTTGCATCCGGGCATAATAACTGCTATAATCATCCATGGTAACCGAGCGGGGGCGGGCAAGCCATGCCGCCGGTCGCGGAAAGGAAGTGCAACGATATGACAAAGAAGAACGTCGATACGCCTGTCACCACCGTCGAGACGCTGGAGGCGAAGCTGGCGGTGATGCGCGCCGCGCAGCGGGAATACGGCAGGTACAGCCAGGAGGATGTGGACCGCATCTTCCGCGCCGCCGCCATGGCAGCCAACAAGGCCCGCATTCCGCTGGCGAAGCTGGCCGTGGAGGAGACGGGCATGGGCGTGGTGGAGGACAAGGTCATCAAGAACCACTACGCGGCGGAATACATCTACAACACCTACCGCAACACGAAGACCTGCGGCGTGATCGAGGAGGATGCGGCCTTCGGCATCAAGAAGATTGCCGAGCCCATCGGCCTTGTGGCGGCGGTCATTCCCACCACCAACCCCACCTCCACGGCCATCTTCAAGACGCTGATCTGCCTGAAGACCCGCAACGCCATCATCATCAGCCCCCATCCCAGGGCCAAGAAGTCCACGATCGAGGCCGCGCGCATCGTCTACGAGGCGGCGGTGGCCGCCGGCGCGCCGAAGGACATCATCGGCTGGATCGACGAGCCCTCCCTGGACCTGACCAACCTGGTGATGAAGGAGGCCGACATCATCCTGGCCACCGGCGGCCCCGGCATGGTCCGCGCCGCCTATTCCTCGGGCAAGCCGGCCCTGGGCGTGGGCGCGGGCAACGTGCCGGCGATCATTGACAGCTCCGCCAACATCCTGCTGGCCGTGAACTCCATCATCCACTCCAAGACCTTCGACAACGGCATGATCTGCGCCTCCGAGCAGAGCGTGACCGTGCTTTCCGACATCTACGACCAGGTCCGCGCCGAGTTTGAAAAGCGGGGCTGCTACTTCCTGAAGGGCGACGAGATCAGGAAGGTGGGCAACACCGTCATCATCAACGGCGGCGTCAACGCGAAGATCGTCGGCCAAAGCGCCTATAAGATCGCCCAGCTGGCGGGCGTGAAGGTGCCCGAGAAGACCAAGATCCTGATCGGCGAGGTCACCTCCACCGACATCTCCGAGCCCTTCGCCCACGAGAAGCTCTCGCCCGTGCTGGCGATGTACAGGGCCGACACCTTCGAGCAGGCGCTGGATATGTCCGAGCAGCTGCTGATGGACGGCGGCCCCGGCCACACGGCCTCGCTGTTCATCAACACCACCGAGAAGGAGAAGATGGCGGCCCACGCGGCGCGGATGCACGCCTGCCGCATCGTGGTGAACACCCCGTCCTCCCAGGGCGGCATCGGCGACATCTACAACTTCCGGCTCACCCCGTCGTTGACGCTGGGCTGCGGCTCCTGGGGCGGCAACTCCGTGTCCCACAACGTGGGGGCGCTGGACCTCATCAACATCAAGACGGTGGCCGAGAGGAGAGAGAACATGCTGTGGCTGAGACTGCCCGAGAAGGTCTACTTCAAGCGGGGCTGCATGCCCGTGGCGCTGGATGAGCTGGGCACCGTGATGGGCAAGAAGAAGGCGTTCATCGTCACCGACACCTTCCTCTACCAGAACGGCTATGTCAAGCCCATCACCGACAAGCTGGACCAGATGGGCATCACCCACGCCTGCTTCTGGGACGTGGCCCCCGACCCGACGCTCCAGTGCGCCCAGGAGGGCGTCAAGCAGATGACCTCCTTCGGCCCCGACGTGATCATCGCCCTGGGCGGCGGCTCTGCCATGGACGCGGCCAAGATCATGTGGGTGATGTACGAGCATCCCGACGCCAACTTCGAGGACATGGCCATGGACTTCATGGACATCCGCAAGCGCGTGTACACCTTCCCGAAGATGGGCAAGAAGGCCTACTTCGTGGCGATTCCGACCTCCTCCGGCACCGGCTCCGAGGTGACCCCCTTCGCCATCATCACCGACGCCACCACCGGCACCAAGTGGCCCCTGGCGGACTATGAGCTGCTGCCCAATATGGCGATTGTCGACGTGGACAACATGATGAACCAGCCCAAGGGCCTGACCAGCGCCAGCGGCATCGACGTCATGACCCACGCGCTGGAGGCGTATGTCTCCGTGATGGCGTCCGACATGACCGACGGCATCGCCCTGAAGGCCACCCAACTGGTGTTCGACTACCTGCCCTCGGCCTACAACAACGGCGCGAAGGACCCGGTGGCCCGGGAGCACATGGCCATGGCCTCCACCCTGGCCGGCGAGGCCTTCGCCAACGCCTTCCTGGGCGTGAACCACTCCATGGCCCACAAGCTGGGCGCGTACCATCACATTCCCCACGGCGTGGCCAACGCGCTGATCCTGACCTATGTGATGCGCTACAACGCCAGCGAGACGCCCACCAAGATGGGCACCTTCCCCCAGTACGACCATCCCCACACGCTCCAGCGCTACTGCGACGTGGCCCGCTACAACGGCATCGTGGGCAAGGACGACCGTGAGACCTTCGACAAGCTCATCGACAAACTGGAGGAGCTGAAGAAGACCATTGGCATCCCGGCCTCTATCAGGGACTTCGGCGTCAAGGAGGAGGACTTCCTCAAGACCCTGGACGAGATGACCGAGAACGCCTTCAACGACCAGTGCACCGGCGCGAACCCCCGCTATCCGCTGATGAGCGAGATCAAGCAGCTGTACCTGCTGGCCTACTACGGCAAGGACACCAAGGAAGCCGAAAAGATCTGACGAGAGGGAGGGAAAGACAATGGCAGAAAGGCAGATTCTCGAGGAGAAATCCTATAAAACCGTATACCGGGAGGGCAATGTGATCGTCAAGGCGTTTACCCCCTCCCATCCCATGTCCGACGTGTACAACGAGGCCTACATCCACGCCTGCGTGGAGGACGCCGGCGTGCCGGTGCCGAAGCTGCTGGGCGTGAGCATGCAGGACGGCGGCTGGGCCATCTCGATGGAATACGTTGCCGGCAAGACCCTGGAGGAGCTGGCGAAAGAGCACCCCGAAAGGATCGACGAATACCTGGAAAAACTGGTGGATATCCAGCTGGAGGTGGGCGGCTACCGGGTGCGCCACCTGCGCAACACCCGCCTGAAGATGGAGGACGCCATCAAGGCGATGACCGAGATCGACGCCAGCACCCGCTATGAGCTGCTCCAGCGCATCCACGGCATGGCCCAGCATTCCAAGCTGTGCCACGGCGACCTAGTGCCCAGCAACATCGTCATCAAGGAGGACGGCAGCTGGTGTGTGCTGGACTGGGCCCACGCCAGCGCGGGCAACGCCGGCGCGGACGCCGCCATCACCTATATGCGCTTCTCGCTGGATAACCCGGAGCTGGCGGAGAAGTACCTGCGCCTGTTCTGCAAAAAGGCCGACATGCCCATCCAGTACATCCAGACCTGGATGCCCGTGGTGGCCGCGGCCCAGCTGACCAAGCACAGGGAGAGCGAGCGCGAATTGCTTGAAAAGTGGATCAGCGTGGCGGAGTATCAATAAGCATGGAATCCTACGCCCTGCCCGGAACAATGGCGTTCAGCCGTCGTTTCGGGCGGGGCGTTTTTTGGGGTTTGTTTGATGTGGAAATTCTGATTTGTCGCGGGCTTGCGCCCGTTTGAAGGGGGACAGGTCCCCCTTCAATACATCCTCCTCAGATTTGCCTGAAATCGCAGGCGATTTCCGGGCGGCAAATCTGCAAGGAAGCCTTTTTTGCTCTGGTCGA
>JAFWEL010000165.1 GCA_017512905.1 Clostridia bacterium | reverse complement strand
GCTCAAGGAGTTCCGCCGTGTCGCCATGCGCTATGACAAGCTTGCCTCCCGCTTCCTCTCCTTCGTCCATTTGGCCTGCATTCGCATACTCCTTGCATAATCTGGGCCGTTATGCATTTTGAAACACACTCTAGGGATTAGAAGGGACGGCGCCCCGCTCCGGTTGACCGGAGCGGGGCGCCGTCCCCGTTTTTCATGTAATGCTTATTTGACCGTGACCTTTTTGGTGGCGGACCAGGCAGAATAGGTGGTTCTGCCGCCGGAGGTCTTGTAGGTGCGGATGCGGAAGTAGTAGGTCGTCCGGGCGCGCAGGCCCTTGACCACCAGCGCGGTCTTGGAAGCGCCCTTGACGGACTTCTTCACCTGGCCGGAGAAGCTGGCATAGCGGCTGTAGGCGATCTGGTAGCCGGTGACGCCGCTGATCTTCTTCCAGGAGACGGTGACCTGGTTCCTGCCGGCGGTGAGCCGGGAGATGGCTGCGCCCTTCTGGACGATGTTGAAGCTGAGCTTCAGCCGGCCGGTGTAATTGCCCTTGCCGGTGACGGTGACGGTGGCCTCGCCGGGTTTTTTGTTGTTGGAGTAGGCCAGGGTGAAGTCCTTGCCGGCGATCATGGTCTCGCCGTCGTACTCAAGGTTCGGCACAGGCTTGAGGTATTTGCCGGTATACGCTTGGTCGGGGATGGGATCGGCGGTGATGGCGGCGTCATCGAGGCTGCGGGGGGTGATGGTGAAGTACTCCTCGCCCAGGGTGACGGTGAAGTTGTCGCCGAAATCCATATCGCCGATGGTGATGCGGTAGCTGCCCACGTCCTCACCGGCCTCCCGGGAGAGCCAGCCCGGGAACATCGGCCGGCTCTTCAGCACGGCCTCAGTGGCCAGCAGCTTCAGGACCTCCAGGTCGCTGTCGGTGAACACCGGCACGCCGTACCCGGGCACGCCGGACACGTCCACGTAATAGGGGCTGTCGGGATCGGTGATGTTCTTGAACAGCAGGGTGCCCTGCTTGAACACCGGGTCCCTGAAGGGCTCGTCGTTGAAGGTCTTGCCCATGTTCGGACGGGGGGTGATGACCACCTCCCGGGGCAGGATCCTCGCGGGGATGCGCACGGTCTGGCAGGCGTAATAGGCGGCGTCCGCGCCGGACAGGCCGAAGGTGAAGTTCAGGGTGTACTTGCCCACGTCGGAGCCGGCGAAATCCCGGCTGGAGCCGTCGGGGTTGAGTTTGAGGCTCAGGACGTTGATCCGCACGTCGTCGTGGCCGTCCACCCAGTTGTAGCCGGAGGCGGGCTCCAGGGTGAAATCGTCGGCGTCGGGCGGGGTGATGGCGTAGACGGTAGTGCCGCTCTCGTTGACCTTGTAGATCTTGTTGGTGCAGTCATAGGGCTTGGTCAGCCTCGGGCCGTAGTAGGTGACGGTCAGCGGCACCGTTTCGCCGGTCTCGCCGTCGTTGGCCTGGGAGGCGGTCTCCAGTTCCACGGCCGTGGATTCCATGCCGGTGAGACTGTCGTCCAGGGCCAGGTCCACATCCAGGTCGAGGTCCGGGCAGGGCAGCGCTTCTACGGCGGCGTCGAGGTCGCCGTCCAGCTCCAGGCCGTCGGCCTCCAGGACCGCCTCAGTGGGGATTTCAGCGTCGATGACGACCTCCGTGATCGCCTCAGCCATCGCCGTACACAGCAGCGCCAGGCACACCAGCGCCGCCAGCAGCGCGCACATCGGTTTGCGGATGTTCATGTTCATGCCTCCTTTACGGTGGGTATAGTTATTACAATTATATGACACCGGGCTGGGAACGTCAAGGAAGATTCGGGAAAATCTGGGGGATGTGTATTCTGGAGTATCCGTCCGAACAGCTACATTCCGGAAAATCGGGGAAGCCGGCTTCTAATCCCTGCTTCCTCTGCCATCGTACACGGCCAGCTGAAAGGCGGCGATGTTGGGCTGGAGGTCGGTGATTTTGAGGCTGGAGCCGTCGTCGGTGTAGCTGCCGTCCACGGGGAGGCGGAGGGTGCCGGTGACGCCGCTGGCGATGGCCTTGGTGCCGAGGGAAAGCAGCTGGATGGGGGTCATGTCGGTATCGACGGCCTGGAGGACGGCCTTGGCGAGGCGGGTGACGCGCAGGGGGTTCCACAGGCTGCCCTTCAGGCGCGTCAGCAGGGCGCTGAGCAGGGCGCGCTGGCGGCCGGCGCGGACGAAGTCGCTGTCCAGCTTGCGGATGCGGGCGTAGGTGAGGGCCTGCAGGCCGTTCAGGTGGGTGTTCGCGCCCCAGTCGACGAGGTCCGGGGCGTCGTACCCCAGGGCCTGCCAGCGGTCGCGGCGGGCGTTGATGTCGGCGTTGATCTTCTCCATCTCGGCCTGGGAAATCTCGATGTCCACGCCGTCCAGGGCGTCCACGATGCGCACAAGGGCGACGTAGTCCACCGCCACGTAGTGGACGATGTTCAGCCGGAGGCGCTCGTTCAGCGTCCGGGCCACCAGCCAGGGCCCGCCGTAGGCATAGGCGGCGTTCAGCTTGCCCGGACCCCGGTCGGGGATTTCCAGCAGGGTGTCCCTCAGGACACTGGTCAGGTACAGCTTCCCCCGGCCGACGGAGGCGATGATGATGGAATCGCTGCGGCGGGTGTTTTCGTGGGTGGCGTCCAGGCCGAGGATAAGGACGTTGGCCGTGTCCTGGGGCAGGCCGTCGGTGGGGGAGAGGGTCACGCCCTCCGGCTCCACCGCCAGCAGGGAGACGGGCAGGAAATACAGTATCCCCGCGCCCAGCAGCCCGATCGCCAGCGCCAGCGCCACCAGGCGCAGCAACACACCAACCAGCCACGCCCCGAAGGTCTGCCTTCGGCGGCGTGGCCGGCGTTTTTGGGTGGACTTTCTCTTGTACGGCTCTTCGTAGTGCATGGTTGGTGGGAGGGAAATTCTGATTTGTCGAGCTGATGACGAACTCCCCTTTGGCTAACTTACCGGGGGTATCGGGGGCGGTAGCGCCCCGATCTTTAATCGTACGCGGCGGCATGTACGCCGCGGGCGGGGCCTTTTTTGCGACGCGAAGCTAGTCCTTCAGGGCGACGCGAAGCTAGTCCTTCAGGGCGGCAGGGAGCCTGTCGACCAGAGCAAAAAAGGCTTCCTTGCAGATTTGCCGCCCGGAAATCGCCTGCGACGCGAAGCTAGTCCTTTAGGACGATTTCAGGCAAATCTGAGGAGGATGTATTGAAGGGGGACCTGTC